>PNAR01000056.1 GCA_003169715.1 Acidobacteriaceae bacterium
GACGGCGAGAAACAGCCAACGTTGGGCTCCCGACTATCTCGTCGATAGATGGGAAAAGGTGGAACCGGACCGCCCGCGCGCCAATCGGATCGCAAAGGAAACGGCCTTGCATGCCTTGAGGCGCAATCCGCTGCAAGTGCTTGAACTGGCCGCGCGAACTTTTGCTCAGTACTGGAACGCTAAAGATCTCCGACATTACGCAAGGAGCGATTTGGGTCACGTGGATCTTACTCTTGAACAACGCTCGCTGCTGGCGGAAAGTTTCCATCTCGCGACAGATGGCCGGATAATAGGCGCCCCGCCCACGGTGCTGCAGCAATACTTCCTTCTTTCGTGGCCCTACTGCTATTTCGTGCTGCTGTCGCCGATTTTTGGCGCTTGGGCAGTCTATGTCGCTCGTGAAAGCCAACTCGCTCTGTTGCTTCTGGTTCATCTCGTAATAATTTTGACAGTGACCTTCGCCTTTGCCGTTGTGCCGAGTCTCCGCTACCTCCAGCCGGCTTCTGTGTTGACGCTTCTGACAGTCGCATTGTGTCTGCGGGCCTTCCTGAATGGCCGATCGCTCGAGGGGCCAGCAGTATCTCAGTGATGAAGGCATTCGTGGCTGGAGGGACGAGCGACCGCGCGACTGGAAGGGGGGCGTGCCCATTGTGCGTTTCGATTGCTCGAAGATCAAAGCGCTGGGCTGGGAGAAACCGCCGATCTTCGGCGGAAGCGCTGAGCGGCCATGGAAGCCATGCACCTCCGCCAGGAAGGAGCCCTGCCTGAATGAAAAGATGAAACCCGAAGATGAAAACAAGCCCGAGTTCGATAAATTTGCTCGGGACTACGAGGCGCTGTTCAAGCCGTGGTTAAAGATTGCTGGGGCTTCGCGCGAGTATTTTGCACGCTCTAGGCTAAAGTGGTTGTCCTATCTCCTGGCTGAGCAAAAAGTCGCGCCGAGGCGAGTAATGGATTTTGGTTGTGGCACAGGGATGTCGCTTCCGCTGCTGGAGGACATTCTCCACGCGGAGCAGGTTATTGGGTTGGATACATCGGAAGAGTCGCTGGCCGTTGCACGCGAATCGGTCGGAAGCCGGCCTCTAGAACTCGCCACCCCCGCTAAATATGTTCCCCGACAGGATCTCGACTTGGTCCTTTGCAACGGTGTCTTCCATCATATACCGGTGGCGGAACGATCCGCGGCGGTGGATTATGTTTATCGTTGCTTGCGGCCCGGCGGTATGTTCGCAATGTGGGAAAACAACCCTTGGAATCCTATTCTGTCCTTCGGCATGAAGCATGCGGAGATAGATAATAATGCAATTCCCCTTCCGCCCCCGGAGTCGCGCCGGCTGGTCGCTTCGAAGTTTTCGGTAATTAGAACCGACTATTTGTTTTTTTCTCCAGGGTACTTCGGCTGGCTTCACCCCCTGGAAAAATGGCTGATTAAGGTGCCGTTGGGGGCTCAGTACCAGGTTCTCGCGCGTAAAGAGTGACTATGCGCAGCGGGCTGGCATTGGGTAAGGTAAACGGCGCGATGGTGGCGATGCTGGAGGAATTGTATGCCGAATGACGTCCAGACCACAGGAACGGCTCCGCGCTCCGTCATCGAGCACTTTGCGCCGGAAAACGCGTCGCTCGGCAACGTCGAACTAAGCATCGTCGTCCCTGCTTTGAATGAGGAAATCACCGTGGGTGAATTCATCGAGTGGTGCAAGGAAGGCCTCGAGAGCGCCGGCGTTCATGGTCAGGTTCTCATTATCGACAGCTCCGCCGATGACACGGCCAAGATTGTTCTCGAGCATGGTGGCGAAGTCCTTCGGACTCCGAAGCGTGGCCTTGGCCGGGCCTACATCGATGCCATGCCTTATATCCGTGGAAAGTGGATTGTGATGGGTGACGCGGACTTGACCTACGATTTTCGGGAATTGACTCCTTTCGTGGAAGAGTTTCGAAAAGGAGCGGAATTTGTCATGGGTAGCCGCTTTCGAGGTAGCATCGAGAAGGGAGCGATGCCAGGATTGCATCGCTACTTCGGCACACCTTTTACGACTTGGATCCTCAATCGCATCTATCGGAGTAACTACTCGGACATTCATTGCGGGATGCGCGGACTTACCCGTGCCGCTTTGGAGAAAATCGATCTTAAGTCGCAATCGTGGGAGTACGCTAGCGAGATGGTGCTGAAAGCTGCACGACTGGGTCTTGCCACCGCCGAGGTGCCTGTGAGGTTCTACAAGGATCGGGAGGGACGCGTCAGTCACCACCGGCGCATGGGTTGGCTGTCGCCGTGGGTGGCAGGCTGGCTGAACTTAAAAGTGATGCTCGTTTACACTCCGGATTCGTTCCTGCTCAAGCCCGGCATCGCACTTATGGCAATCGGATTATTGCTTTCTTTTGGCCTGGCCGGAGGACCCGTCACCATTGGAAACATTGGCTTTAGTCTGCACTGGATGCTCTTTGGCGTGACCTGCACGACTCTTGGTTATAGCTCTGTCCAAATCGGAGTGCTGGCGCGCGTCATGCATGGGCTGCGCCCCGTGTTCGTTAAACGGGCGCAAAACTTCGTGACATACGATCGCGGAATGCTTGTGGCGGCTGTCTCTGTGGTGGCGGGTGTGATGCTTCTTGCCACTTTGGTCTACCGCTATGTGAACCACGGACTCCGACTGGAAGCTATTTCGCACCCGGCCATCCTCGGCCTTCTGCTCATCATCCTCGGATTCCAGACATTCTGTTTCACCCTGCTCATGGAAATGGCACAACGCGTCGCGTCGAAATTCCGCGAATGAGTACGCGAACGGACGAGAGCTTTGGACAGCGGGGACTAACCCTGGCCGACCGGCTAGGGGTGTGGCTGTCGCAGCGGGCGATTCGCCGATACCTCCCAAGGCGGAACGACCTTGAAGTGTTGGAACTCGGCTGCGGCTACCATGCCGTCCAGTTAATTGCCTTGAAACCAAAATTGACGCGAGGCATCGGAGTGGACTTCCACATCGCGCCGGAGGTGCGAGCGCTGGAACGGTTTACTTTCCACGAGGGCACAATCGAGGAGACGCTGCCGAAGCTGGAGAGTGAAACAGTGGACGTCGTGATGCTTATCTCGGTCCTGGAACATCTGGCTGAACCACATTTTGCCATCCAATCCGCATGGCGATTGCTTAAGCCGTCGGGGCTGCTGCTTATCAACGTTCCGACGTGGCTCGGAAAGCGATTCTTGGAGTTCTCTGCTTTCCGGCTCGGCCTCAGTCCGAAAGTCGAGATGGACGATCACAAAATGTATTACGGTAAGCGCGATCTCTGGCCGATACTGGTCCGGTCTGGTTTCAAGCCGAGTCAGATTCGACTAAGGTATCACAAATTCGGCCTGAATCTGTTTGCGGCAGCCAGGAAGAGGGATCTGGGCCGGCAGGGCCACGCCAGCACCTCTTTCTGAAAGAGACTAGGATGCGCAATTCGCTCGTTTTCCATGCATTTTACCTCGCTCAGCATTCGCAATTGTCGATATCCTCTGGACAAGCTACCCTAACTTTTCCACGCTCGGAATTCCCGGATGATCATCACGCGCTCTCCATTGCGAATCTCGCTGGGCGGCGGCGGCACTGATCTCCCTTCCTATTATCGCGACCACGGCGGCTTTCTCATCGCCGCCGCCATCGACAAGTACATCTACATCAACGTTCACCGCCGCTTCGTGGATGGTTTTCTCCTGAAGTATTCCCATCTCGAGGAAGCAGCCACAATCGAGGAAATCAAGCACCCTATCATTAGGGAAGCGCTAAGGTTGGCGGGCGTGCAAGAACGCAATTTGGAGATCACGAGCATGGCCGATATCCCGGCCGGAACTGGGCTCGGCTCGTCGGGTAGTTTTACAACGGCATTGCTCAAGGCCTTGCACGCATTGCGCAAGAATCTTGTTCACCCGGCTGAACTTGCCGAGCAGGCCTGTCA
>PNAR01000275.1 GCA_003169715.1 Acidobacteriaceae bacterium
CTCATGGAGTGCAATTTTGCAAGGAAAGCGTTCGAAGAACGCGATTCGATCCTGGCGCCAATACGCTCGGCCGTGTCCAGCAATTGATACCTGTCGTCGGCATGACGGCGCCACTGGTTTCGCGGGAAAACCCGTATTCGGTGTAGGTCGGCAGTATCCAATGTAATTTCCCACCACTCTGTATCAGCAGGAATTTCGCGCCATAATCTGCCGCGACGCCGGTAGAGCAGCGCCCTGCGAAGAGCATTATCCCGCTGGTTGTTGAAATCAGGATTGGCAACTACCTCCCGAAAAGGTTCGCGATAGCGGTCGAACTCCGGTTGATAAAATTCATTTTTAAGGAATTCCGCGATGACCTCTGCTTCCCTAATGGGACGAATTTTTCGAACACTAGAGTGGAAGGGTAGTTCCGGGGCGTCTTCGGCATCGCCGGCAAACTGGGTGCGAAGAAAAGGAATGGACACCACACCCAGGAGCGCTGTCATCAGAATAAATTGAACCCAGATAACGGAATGAAGCGAGTGATGAAANNTTCCCGATCTTGCGCGAAATTTCATAGCTCATTAAGACAACGCTCAGCGAGTAGATTCCGGTGGTGGCCGCGTATAAAACCAGGAGCGATGTATAAGTACTGTGACCGCCGAGTGGGAATCCTGCCCCTAGCACGATGTGCCACAGAGCTGGTGGTGCAAGCCATATCCCCAATGTAAACAAAGATGAAATCAACACAACGAGCAGCAGCCCCGTCCCCAACACGGCACGGCCGCCCCGTTGTTCCGAGCGAGCGCCCGCCGAGAAAGGAAACATGCCACTAACGACGGACCAGGAAAGCATGTAAACAACCCGACCAACGAGTGCGATTGCGGCATACACGCCGGCTTGCGTCGCCGAAAAGAAATGCTTGACCAGAATAATATCCAAATTGTTGATGATTACTTGCCCGACAAAAAATACTGAAGCCTGTATGCCTTCACCCATAGCGGCGGGCAACAGGGCGGCGGAATGGATGGCCCGTTCGCGCCGGGGACTGGCGAATAAATAGGCCACCACGACGGACGCCACAATCGCAGCTACCACGCCGGAGACGCCGAACCCGGCAAATATCAAAATGACGGCGCCACCCAGCTTTACGACTACCTCTAATACGAAATTAAAAGCCAGGGGGCGGAAGTCGTATCTACCCTGCATCAATCCGCGACGCACTCCCAGCGGCACGTAAAACAAGGTAGCTACGGCCAGCATCATGATGTAGTTGCGGGTTGGGAGATTCAAATATCCCGTAATCAGACCGCTGCTGAGAAAAAGCAGTACGCTGACGCCAATTCCATAGGTCCATGCGCGGCGATGCAAGAAACGGTAAATGCCAATCTTTTCACCCGCGGAATCATTTTTGGCTACGTACTTTGAACACAACAACTGAAAAGAAAGAGTGACCGACGACAACAGCATCAAGACGGTGTACACGGCACTGGCGTGTCCGAACTTGTCGGCGCCAAGGGTATGGGCAATTGCCAGGTTGTAAACAAGATTCATGGCTCCGACAAAGCCGGAGCTGACCAGCATGATCATGCTGCCGCTAAGTACCCGCGCTCTCAGGGTTCGCACGTTGTGCGCTTCGCCGCCAGCGGATACCTCTGACGCAATCTCAGAGGCTACGATGGCTGGGTTTTCGTCAGGCATGGTGTTTCGTGGCAGCTCTTGGCTGCGGAAGGTCAATTCTCAAAACGGTTAGAACAAATTTATTCTTATGATAGGGACGAAAGAATTGCGATTCTTGCCCTGAAAATCGTAGAACGTTTGTTGCGCCAGCCCAACGGAAAACCTCATTGGATAATTCACGGGAATCTCTGCGGCTCCATCGCGCACGGACCGCTGCACGGTTCGCATGTAAGACACCGTTACCTGATTGCTGACATTGTCGTAAGCGTGGAATCCTTCTCCACGGGACCATGCCCCACTAGCATGCATAGCCCAGTGTGAAGTAAAAGGTGCATAGTCCAGCCGGAATCCTGGTCTCATGGCCTGAGCGATGGCAAACAAGCTGTCTTGAACTCGCCATGACCTCAGATATTCCGCAAACACAGCGGCTTGCCAACTTGAACCAAATTTCTGCTGCACTCCGAGGTACGTGCTGGTGGTGTAATACTCGCGGATGAGTGGGCGGAACAGTACATCCCGGCCTTGGTATCCAGTGATCAGTGCGGTCTTCGCCCAGGGCCGTCCGACCTTGAATTCGACGGCGCCCGCAGCATCCCGGGAATGTAAATCCTGCTCCGTAAATGGTCCCGCTTCGCGGATCATGCTCCCAGAAAACGAGACCCAATTCCCAAACGAACTAGTATTCACATACAAGTACTGGCGAAATAAATTCTGATTCAAATCTGTGCCGCTTCGGGTATCCCGGCGAATCGTGAATTGCAAACCAGGATTGAAGGTGATGGTATTGTTGCCGAAATGCACGACCGGGTTCACTCCGCCGTTGAAAATGGTGTCGTAGGTATTTTCATTCAGCACAAAAAGCTCGCTCGGAAATGCGAATGTTCCGCGCGCATTGCGCTCAGCAACCATGCCCGTTATGACCGGGAATCCATTGAAGTGCACTTTATAGTGCGCGGCCGCGATGGTCTCGGTAGAAGATCGGGGTGGCGGCAGCAATGATGCGTTGGGCACGCCCAGAAGCCTGGCGTCCAGTTGGTAGATATTAATATCTTCGAATATCGGCCCCACGGTAAATTCAGGCTGGACCGCAATGTTGGGAGTCAGTTCCTTTCCCGTATCCCCGGCGAGATCAATTTCGGTTTGCTGAGAATATTCATTTCCCTGGGAAACCTGATTCGCGCGGGCGAACATGGATAACGCCCGGGCGCTGTCCTGTTGCTGCCTGTATACGTTTCCCATGGCGATCAGATATTCATAATTTTCGTTGTTGTCGGATGTGTTTCCGAGAGCTTTCAATACCTGCGCGGCGCTCTGGGTGCGGCCTTCCGCGAGGTAAGCATTTGCCAGCCCCAGGCTCACGGATTCGTCGTCAGCGCCTAAAGATTGCGCCCTCTCAAGGTACTTCCGGGCCAAATCGAACTGATTAATGGCCATGAGCACATCGGCAGCCTCAATTAAATTTTCCGGGGTGACGGCGGAGGCTTCCCCGATCCGCGCCTCCGCTAAAGCGAAACTCACCTGCTGCTGTGCTTCATCGTGACGCCCGGAGATGGCAAATAATCTCGCCAATGCGAGACGCACTTCCACACGATCGGAGTGTGGCGCATCAAGAGCGCGCGAATAACGCTGCATAGCTGCTTTGTGCTCACCGAGCGCGAGAAGCGCTTCGCCGTTCTCCATAAGAACTTTGCTGTCGCTCTCGCGCTGCTCCGACTGCGCAATGGCCTTGAGAGCATTATCGCGTTCGCGTAATTGTGCGTAGTTACGAGCCATTTCCGCATAAATTAATGACTCATTTCCGCCAAGACCCAGAGTGCCTTTCAGCGCGTCAATCGCGTCCCTGTAAAGGTGCAGCCGATACAATGCATCCGCCACCTCTAAATGGATAGTCACATCTTTGGGCGCGAATTGCAGAGCAGCGCGGTATTCAGCGACCGCGGGATGGAACATCATCTGCTGACGGTATCCTTCTGCGCGGGCGAGGTGGGTTGAACTTGACTCGCCTAATGTTTTCGCCGCGATGTCCGCTTCTCGAATGGCCAGCTTGCCGCGTCGAAGCTGAAGATAGGAATAGGCAAGCCCGAGATGCGCTTCTCCGTAATCAGGACGCAGCTTGATGGCAGCCTCAAAGTCTTTTATCGCCCCCTCCGCTTCCCTCAAATCGTTTCTCACGTAGCCGCGATTCATGTAGGTGGTTGCTACGTTTGGAGCCAACTCCAAAGCCCGTGTAAAATCGGCCTCAGCCTCCCGCGGATACCCTTCGTGGGCATGCACGTATCCCTTAATCAGTTGTAAATCTTTGTCCTTCGGCAGAGTGTGCTCGTACTTGACCGCCATGTTGTAAGCTTCGTCATATCGGTTCAAGTACAGCAAATCGTAGGCCAGATAGACAGGCGCCTCGGGATCGTTTGGCAATTTTTCCAATACTTGGTATCCGAGCTTCGCTGACTCCTCGTACTTGCCGGTCCGGGTAAGATAGCGTTCCCTCTCGCGCTGGACTTGAGGAACCTCGTTCATGCCTGCACTGGCGTCAGCACGATCAAGCCATTTCTTTGTCAGGGGAAGATCCTGAGATTCGAGCGCGGAGTTTGCGCCTCCTACAACGATCAAGGCGTTATTTGGCGCTAATGCATGCGACTTCTCATAATTTTCCTGCGACTTGGAGAATTCTCTGGCTGACGTATAAAGATCGCCGAGTGCAAGATACGGAACATAATCGTTGGGATAAAGCTCCCGCAACTTTAGGAAATATTTTTCTGCCGTTGCTGCGTCTGAAATTTCTCGCGATAAATATCCCAGGGCAGTGAGCGCCGAATGGCTTGTTGGATCGAGGTTTAGGGCGGTCGTGTACGTCTTAAGTGCATCCTGCTTGCGGTCTGTCCTCCACAGCAGGTTGCCGTAATTCAACAGGATGTTCACATTATTGGGATCAATCGCCAGGGCCGCCTTAAGATCTTTTTCCGCCGATGCAGGATCATCTGAGTCAGCTTCAATCAGGGCCCGCAGTCGAAGAAATTCCGGAGAGGATTCCTCACCGGTGATGCCGCTCAAAGCGGTGCGTGCAGCAGTGAGTTCGGCGTCTCCGGGACCAGTCTGGTTGGTGCGTTGATACATTTCGTACAGGCTCAAATGCAGGGATACGGGGTATAAGGGGCCTTCCTGAACCGCCGGAGGAAGATGATCCACAGCGAACCGGTATTCGCGGATTGCGTCGTCATTGCGGTCCTCAATACTGGCAATCTGGCCGCGAATGGCATGCAGCCGGTAGTTGTCGGGTTCAATCGCGTCCGCGCGCTTTAGAAATGTCGTTGCACGGTCGAATTGTCCGACATTCACGACTGCCTGAGCGGCGCTAAGCTGCAAACCAGCGTCACGAGTAGCACTATCGGCAGCGCGCGAATAGGCTTCGGCGGCTTCCTTGCGTTTTCCCGCCAGTTGATAAGTGTATGCAAGCTCTGGAAGAGCATCCGGAGCGCGGGAAACGACTTTCTGCAAGATCGTTATTGCGGGATCGTACTGCCCCGCGTCCCTCTGAAATGCAGCCACCGCGCGCAAAACACCAGGATCATTCGGCGCACGGCTCTGTGCGCGATCCAAGTATTGTTTAGAGGCGTCAGGCTGATTCAACCGCTGGTAGGCCCGCGCGATTAACAACTCGCTTCGCGCCGAGGCCTGCTGGGCGTCCGCGCGTTTGAGCAAGTCCAAAGCGGTCTGCGAATCGGAGTTTAGCGCCAGTTCGCCCGCCAGTTCCAGATCGTCCACGCTTTTGGGATTCGCAGCCAGGACCTTCTTCAAAATAGCTTGCGCTTCGTTTCCCCGGCCCATCTTCGCGTAAGTCTGCGCCAGGCCAGACAGGCCCGAAATCGAGTTGGGCTGCTGTTGCAAACCTTTTTTGTAAGCGTACTCAGAATCTTGATAAAGGCCCGCAAGCCGGGCCGAATAACCCCATAAAAACCACAAAGAGGTGTTCTGTGGAGCGCCGTGCGCGGCTCGACTGGCGTATCCTGCCGCGTCCTTATAGTTGCCTTTCTCCAGAGCTTGCTGGGCTGCGTGAGAATTTCTCGCGGTCTCGATGCTGGAACCCCAACCCAAACCGTTCTGTGAATTTTGCGGTTGCGGCACAGCCGTTTTCGAATTCTTATTCTTTTTTGCGCTGTTCGAGTTATTACCGTTGTTATTCAGCTCGAAAGTTTGCGCGCACATACTGGAGACGGCGAAGAGCGCCAGCGCAAAACCGATTAGAATGTGCGTTGCCTTCTGAACCATGTTCGAATGTTAGCAGCGATGCAGCGACCAGGCGTCGAGAACAGAATGCCCAAGCTCGCTAAAGCTCTGATGCTTCGTGACTTGCTCCGGTTGGATGCTGCGCTTTGGCGTCAATCAGAGTGTCCCCGGACCGCCCGCTAGTGAAAGTAAATGCAATAGCAAACCTTCCTCTCTAAGATAGAATCAAACCGCTGCCCACCATGTCTGAAACGACTGCATATAGAGTGGAAACAAACCATTTCCAGCGGCCCATCCCGTTGGCTGCGATTGTGTTGATCGCGCTCGCAGTGCATGGTCCGCTTCTGGCGATGCGACTGCCGCTAACAACTTCTTACGACGCCAACTTCCACATTTTTTTCGCGTCCCATTACGCCCACCATTGGTTCAATCCATGGAACACGAAATGGTTCGCCGGATTCTCCCAGACGACATACCCGCCACTTGCCCACCAGTGGATTGCATTATTCTCGTTCATCGTCGGCTTACCCGTCGCTTTCCTGCTGGTACAGCTAATCGCGATCTTGCTCATTCCCGTGGGGGTTTACCGGTTTGCCGAGTTGTGGGTAAGTAAGCGGGCCAGCAGTTATGCCGCTCTGTTAAGCATTTTTGTAGGAGCAGTTCCCTTTTTGGTGTACTCCGCCGGCCAGTTGCCGACAACGCTCTCTGCGCCTATCTACCTCCTCGCGTTGCCTTATTTTTACGATTGGTCCCGATCCCGCGATGGGCGATCGCTTTTAAAAGGTGTAATGCTCACACTGGCCGCAGCCTCAGTTCACCACGTCACCTTAATTTTTGGATCATTCTTATTCGCTTTACCGGTACTTTGGCTGGCAGTTATTGATCGCGACGAAGAGAACTCCGCAGGATCAGTTTTAGGTCGAGCGGCGGTTTTTGCCGGCATCGCAGCGATAGGCGTTGGAATCGTTCTTCTGCCCTACTGGCTGGCAATTATTCAGCACCCGATTGAACAGATTCCAATTCCACATGCCAGCCGATCGAACCTGTTGTTGAATCTCGACTATGCCATAAATTATTTCTTCGTTCCTTATGGCGCGTTGATCCTCGCATTTCCTTTTGTGCTTTGGGTGGGATCGGCATATCGCAGACTTCGGCCATTGATTTTAGGTTTTTGGATCACTTTCCTCTTCGCATTGGGCGGCACCACCCCAGTCCCAAAATGGATTTTCCGCCGTGCGTTTGAAATTTTGACGTTCGAGCGATTTACCCTCTGGGCCGCCATGATGGCATTGCCGATTGTCGGGTTAATCGTTGAGCGGTTACTCGACCGGTATCGAGGCAAAGCAGCTGTGGTTATCGGTTTTGCGGCGGTTCTGACAGTGGCAATGCCGCTGGCATGGCTCGTATTAAGCCCATTTCAACCTACGGGCGGTTTGAATGTTGATTCCGTAGTCGCGTTTTTAAATCGAGATGGTCACGACCGGTACCGATATATAACTCTCGGCTTTGGGAATGCTTTGCCCAAAATTTCAACCTATACCGACGCAAGCAGCGTGGACGGAGAATACAATTCTGCCCGGTTGCTGCCTGAGCTTACTCATTACGGGACCGCCCAACTAACCAGCGCAAAGTTTTTCGGATCGCAAGGAATGGAATCATTGCGCGCCATGCTCAAGCACGCCGATCATTATGGCCTGAAGTTCATATTCATTCACGATCCATATTACGAGCCACTGGTAGGATTCGCGGGCTGGCAGCGAGTCGAAAGCTTCGATTCCGGCGCGGTCACCGTGTGGGCGAAGGATGACGTTGCACCCGCCAGAACGATTCCGTCGGACGCAATCCCGAGCGCGTGGGAGGGTTTGCTTTGGGGCACTCTGCCCATGGCGACCAGCATTTTGGCGATTCTTTTCGCGTTGTTTCTACCGGACCGGCGTTTGCTGCGCCCGGCTGAGCATCCTGCTGGGTACGCAACGGCCTCCGAGCCCGCTGAGCTAGTAAGGGGGACGGTCTAGTGAAACGTCTTCTCGCGATTGTAATTTTTGCCGTCACGATCGTATTCGTCGCCATCGCGTGGCTACAATCCGGCGGCCTCGCTCGCGAAAGAATGCAATCGGCTCAGACTCCCGATGAAGCGGTTCGCCTGCTACTGACCGAGGCACAATCGCACAACTTTGACGCAGCTTACGCTCGCCTTGAAAATCGCGCCGAAGTAGACAAGTCAGCTTTCATTCGCGATTTCTACGGAAGCAATGGCAGCTTGCTTACTTATGCCGCACTCGAGAGCTTCGACGTCTGGGGGCTGCATGCCGATGACCGTGAGGCCACGCTCCGCGCGAAACTTCATTACTCCACAGCGGTTGGACCCCTGGACGATATTCGCGACCTGAAAGCGGAACATGATGGAAATACCTGGAAAGTGGTATGGCCGACGACGCATGCTCCTAAACTTGCGCCACAGGTGATTCCGGTCAACTATTTGCGATGGGACGTAATCAATCGCGGCGCCGAAGATGATTGGGGCGTTCAGAACGTGGATTCGCCACAGGTGCGCATCATTTCGATGAACGCTGTGC
>PNAR01000514.1 GCA_003169715.1 Acidobacteriaceae bacterium
ACTGCAATATGGAAGAGGGATCGTTGCGCTGCGATGCCAATATCAGCGTGCGCCCTCGCGGACAAAAAGAATTCGGCACCAAGACTGAAGTCAAGAACGTGAATTCTTTCCGGTTTATTCGAGAGGCTTTGGAATTTGAAATCGCGCGTCATATTGAGGTGATTGAGTCGGGCGGCAGGATCACTCAAGAGACGCGGCTCTACAACTCGGGCGAAGGCAAGACATATAGTATGCGGTCGAAAGAGCAGGCTCACGATTACCGTTATTTTCCCGAGCCTGACCTGCTCCCGCTTGTGGTGGATGAAAAATGGCGAACCGAAATTCTCAAGACTCTGCCGGAACTTCCCGAGGCGCGACGCAAGAGACTGGTGGCGGACTACGCGATCAGCGAACAAGACGCCGGTGTGCTGACTTTGACCAGAACCCTCGCCGATCAGTTTGAGCAAGCGGCGAAGGCGGCGAAGAATCCCAAGCGCGTTGCAAGTTTGGTCCAGAGCGAATTGATGGGCAGGCTGAAAGCCAGGGGATTAGAGATTGAGCAATCCCCGATTTCGATGAGTGGCGTTGCCGTTTCCGCGGATCTGGTCGAGAGCGGCGCGATCTCCGGCAAGATGCTGAAAGACTTATACGATCTCAGCTTCGAGCGGTCCAGGGACTTTCCGGAAGTCTACGAAGACGAGGGAAGACCAGAACAGTCTCGCGACACTTCGGCGCTGGAGAAAATTATTGATGAAGTCATCGCCGCGAATCCGAAGCAGTTGGAACAGTATCGCGGAGGGAAGAAGACGGTTGCGGCATTCTTTGTCGGACAGGTCATGAAAGCCTCCAAAGGCCAGGCAAATCCCCAGTTGGTCAATGAACTGTTGGCGAAGAAGCTGGAAGCCTAGGCGCACCGCCGACGGCAGGCGGAAGTCTGCCCCTACGCGGCCCCTTAATTCCCGGAATGACACAACTTGTCACTAACGAGACAGGTTGAGACACCCATCAAAAAAACGATTCCACAATAGGCCTCCGCCACTCCCCACAACTTTGTGAATTCCAAAGGGTTTAAGAAACTAGAAAGACTTTCCCAACGTATATATAGGAAAGCCTGTAGATCGGCATTGAAATTGCATGCAACGTTCGTGACACTGACGGAGTCTAATGGTTAAGAGTTGATGAGGTCGGAGTCGGAGGTGATGACGGCCATGAAAGACATGAAAGAACGATTCACAACGACGGAACTGATGGCTTTAAGAAACGATCTGCTCCAAGGGGGTCTGATTGACTCCCGGGAGGCCGCCGAACTGGTCCAGGTATTTCTCATGGGTAGAGGCTACGGCGTTTCGCCCGAGGCGGCCATGGATGCCGTCGGCAGAGTGGAGATGTCCGGGTGCGCCATGCCGGTGTTGCAGCTTGAACTCGAGAATCTGGCATTGGTGATGTAATTTGTGCCGGGCGGAGTGTTTTTTTCTTTATGAAATTCGATATCTGCGGGGAGTCTTCGTAACCAAGTAGTTCCCCGAAGGTGGTGTAGGACGAAGCCGGACCAACCAGTCCGGCTTTCCTCTTTGGGCATTCATCTCCGCGGTCCCCTGAGCGCTATTCTCGGAGCAGACTTTTCAAAATACGGCGCGAGAAGCCTTGTTTAAGCGCCTGCATCACACGCGATGGATTGCCCTGCTCCTGTTCGCTGATCAACAAGTCGATGTGGTCGGGCATAAGAACCGCACCGCATCCTATGGCGGGTTAGAATACCTCCATGCACGTCGCCACTGATCTGCCCTCCAAGCGCGCTACTCTCGCCGCCAAGCTGCGCGATCTTGGGCGAACTTTGGTTGCGTATTCGGGCGGGGTGGATTCAGCTTTCCTGGCATGGGCGGCACATGAGGTGCTTGGGACGGACATGCTCGCGATCATTGCGGATTCCCCCAGTCTGGCGCGGACGCAACTTGCTGATGCAGTTTCGTTCGCGCAGGAGCAGGGTATCCCGCTGGAAGTTGTGGCAACGTCGGAGCTTGATAGCCCTGAATACGCTCGCAACGACGCTTCCCGTTGCTTTCATTGCAAAGATGAATTGTTCACGGTGATGGAGCAATTTCGCGGCAGCCGCGGCTTTGATTCGATCGCGTATGGCGTGAACCTCGATGACCAGGGAGATTTTCGTCCCGGCCAGGCGGCTGCGAAGCGGCATCACGTCACGGCTCCTCTGCTTGACGCGGGCCTCGGAAAAAACGACATCCGGGAAATGGCACGAGCCGCCGGGCTGAGCGTTTGGGATAAGCCCGCGTCGGCATGCTTGTCCTCTCGGATCGAGTACGGACGCCCGGTAACGCGCGAGTCGTTAAGCGTCGTGGAGCGGGGCGAAGACGCATTGCGGGGTTTGGGATTCCGTCAATTTCGAGTTCGTCATCACGGAGATATTGTGCGGATCGAGATCGCACGGGAAGAAATGCCGGCGGCGCTCGATTCTGGAATGGCGTTGCAGTTTACGAAAATCTTCAAAGGCCTGGGTTTCAAGTTCGTCACGCTCGATATGGAAGGATTTCGCTCCGGCTCAATGAATGCATTGCTGTCGGTGGATCAGATTGCAAGCGGCAAGTAGCAGGTGGAAGTCGCGAAGCGACGGCATTCAATAGCCCGCCACTAAGTGGTGGGAACGCAAAGTGGGACAATAGAGTCCCGCTTAGCGGACGACACTGAGTTTCGCAACAACCTCTGAAAGCCGGGGCCTTGCCCTTTTGGAGTTGTCAACGAGAACTTCTCCGCAGCCTGAGGTGGCCACGGTTTACATTTTTTATGCCCACGCTCCCTGGGCCTGAATACCTTGGGCCTGCCTCGTTTCTCCGGTCAGTTGCCCCATGCGGGCACGCAGGCGTACCACGGCAACGGAATGAATTTGGGAGACTCTGGATTCTCCTACTCCCAATACCGCACCGACTTCCTTCATAGTCAATTCTTTGTAGTAGTACAACACGAGCACTTGCTGTTCTTTCTTGGTTAGCTCTTGGATGGCATTTGTCAGCAATTGTTTCATCTCCGAGCGCAGGCACAGAATGAGAGGAGTTTCGTCGGCCTCGTTGGGCAGATATTCGCAGAGATCTTCTTCTTTGCCGTCGCGGGGCGAGAGCACGCGCAGACTGCCAATTTCGAGCCCATCAATCTCTCCCAGCAAGACTTGAAGTTCGCGCAGGCCCATGCCTAACTCAGCCGCGAGTTCGGGTTCGTTGGGATTGTGTCCCAATTCGCTGCGAAGTTTGTTATACGCTTCCTCCAGCCGGCGGCCTTTGCGGCGAAGATCGCGCGGACTCCAGTCCATTTCCCGCAGGCTGTCGAGGATTGCGCCCCGTATGCGGAATTTGGCATAGGAGCCAAATTGCACATGCTTTTCGGAATCGAATTTCTGCAATGCATCAATCAGACCCAGCACGCCCGCGTGTACCAGATCGTCCAACAAAACGTGCCGCGGCAAATGGTCGTGAATGCGGCGCGCGATGTAGCGCACCTGCGGAAGTTGCTGCATCAGAAGCCGTTCTCGCTGCTCATCGTCATTCCATGCGCTGCCAGCGGATTTAATGTGTTTCGTAGGCATGTTCTCCTCCCAATTCAAGGTCCTGGTCGGACGAATAGCGTCGTAGCCGGACACAAGGCATCTCAAATGCATTTTGGCGGGAGAACTCAAAAGCAAGAAAGGCGGGCAAACGGCGCGGTATGTACATCTGCGATTTGATTCCCGCAAGGTTAGAACCCGATTAGAGCGGGATTAGAAGTGTCTTACCGTCGCAAGCCAGTCCCATGATGGGAATGCGTGCGAGAACGGGACTAAATGTGGAATTGCGGCGATTGCGCTGGCGGACGGTTGCTCAATTCATATCCGACGCCGCGAACCGTGTGGATGAGCGGGCTGGAAAAGTCCTTGTCCATCTTGCGGCGCAGGTAGTTCACGTACACATCCACAATGTTCGTGGAGGTGTCGAAAGAAAGATTCCAGACGTGCTCAATAATCATGGCGCGGGTCACGCGACGTCCGACGTTGCGCATCATGTACTCCAGCAACGCGAACTCCTTTGATGTCAGATCAATGCGCCTGCCGCCGCGTTCCACTCTCCTCTCAATCCGGTCGAGTTTGAGGTCAGCGACTGTAAGGGTCGAAGCGGCTGGCAAATTGCTTCGGCGAAGCAGCGCGCGAATGCGTGCCGCCAGTTCCACGAAAGAAAAGGGCTTGGTCAGATAATCGTCCGCACCCAAATCAAGGCATTGCACGCGGTCTTCGATGCGATTGCGGGCGGTCAAGACAAGAATTGGCATCCTGGGCCTGTAGTCGCGAAGGGATCTGAGCACCGTAATTCCATCCAACAAGGGCAAGCCTAGATCAAGGATTAGCAGGTCGTAATCGAACTCGGCTGCCATGGCTCGGGCGTGCTCTCCATTCGGTGAAATATCCACCGCGTAGTATTCCGCTTCTAATCCTTTTTTCACAAAGCTGGCCAGAGCAGAATCATCTTCTGCTATTAAGATTCGCATAAGATTGTTTTAATCGGCATCCTGGGTTTCAGTAGTAGCTGCGGGAAGAC
>PNAR01000337.1 GCA_003169715.1 Acidobacteriaceae bacterium
GACCAATTGGAGCACGGGTGTTGACTTACCAGTAGTGGCGGCGGTGCATCTCATAGAACTCGATGGTTTTTTCGACCCCTTCGCGGAAACTTGCTTCGGGGACCCAGTCCGTCGCTGCGCGAATCTTGGCGAGGTCCGATATGTAATCTCCAGTTTCAACAAAATAACGGTCTGCTGGCCACGGAACTTCGCGAATTATAGTGTTCGGTATACAGTCGGCCACGGTTGTAGCCATTTCACGAAACGCCGTCCCGATACCCGACCCGAGGTTAAACACTTCCCCGCTTGTCCCTGGAGTTGTCGCTATGGCGAGCAATCCGCGCGCAAGATCCTGGACAAAAATGTAATCGCGTAATTGTCTTCCCTCCCCGTAAATGGTCAGAGGTTGCCGCTCTAATGCCATGCGAATAAACCAATTTACGATGCCATATCCATTGTGTTTCATCTGCTGCTTGGGGCCAAAAGGATTCGCAATTCGCACACTGACCGTATCCAGTCCATAAGCATCATGGTAGAAAGAGAGGTACTTTTCGACCGCCAACTTATGGATTCCGTATATGCTCTTACAATTCGTAGGATGAGATTCATTTACGGGATTGTTCTCCGTTGATCCGTACACAAATCTAGAGCTCGAAAAAACTAACTTCGCTTTTGGGGCGTACTTCCGGCATGCTTCGAGAACGGTAAGATGACCGCGACAGTTGATATCTAAATCAAGCATCGGGTCCTTATTACTGTGGGTATAACTTACTTGCGCGGCAAGGTCGAAAATGTAATCTACGCCGACTACAGCCCGCTCCATTGCCGCAACATCCCGGATGTCACCTTCCACAAACTCGACCTGATCCCGAATGTCCGCCAAGTTGAACAGGTTCCCACCATAAAGAGGAAGCATTGCATCCACAATGCGGACCTTGGCTCCAGAGCATGCGGCGAAGTGAGCCAAGGTACTACCGATCATTCCCGCGCCACCTGTGATCAAGATGTTCTTGCCCGAAACCTGCCGCAAACTCTTCAATCGTTTTCCTCGCTCGACAAATTAGGCCGTTTGAAATGCACCGGTACCCAGTTAGGATTGGCGCGCCAAAAGGGGTCGCGAAAGGGTAGACTTCGGGTGAAATCCGCGCCAGCGCTCCGCCCCAGCCTTACAAAACCTACGCCGACGAACCACCTTCATTTGCAACTGGCATCCTCAACTTTCGCCTTCCAACAGATCCAGCCTTTCTTTGCCCCAAATTGGATATCCAAATCCCGATTACCGCAGCACTTAGAGATTGTTCAGGGAGGCCGACGAAGATGGACGAAAAATCGCCCGCTATTCCGCGAAAAATGAAGGCGATTGTTAGGGCGGCCAACATTAGCGCAACTAGTTCTCCCCGAGAATATTGAATGTAAGAATGGATCGTTCCCAGAAAAAGTCCCCAGACAAACATTGTGGCGAACACTCCGATTGGCCCAAAGTTGAGATATCCTTCCGACAAAAAGAAAAAGGATCTCCCGATGTTAAGCTCGGTATCGTGCTCGTAAAATGTCTCCATATACCAATGAGAAAGAGGTGGAGGACGGTCGGGAAACACAACGCTGGGGATCCAGAGCATCGCATCCTTTAGATATGTCAGTCCGAGTTGTGGATTTATGTCAGTCCCGACGCTCCTGATCATCTGGGGAAAAGTTTCGAATGGGACAACAAACTCCCCGGTAGTAAGGGTATAAAATGTTCTGCCGCTTTCCGAATCTGTCTTTTCGTACGCCGACGCTGACTTCTCCCAAATATCGGAAAGACTCTGATAGTTCGACGCCCGCAGATAGCCAACTATGTTAAGGGCAATAAAAGAGCCGGCACATAGTATAAGTATCTTCTTAAAGGACAACGCCCGTACCGTGTAATGCCAGAACAGTACTACTGTAAGCGCCATGTAGACGATCATTCCCCTCGACCCCAACACAAGGAACATTGCAGTTAAGACGGCAAAATATAAGGAGAACAATATTAGGTCGATCTTCCTTCTACGTGCGGCATAACGACAGAGCAGGAATAGCGATGAGATAAACAGCCAAGGGAATCCTACTGCAAGATAACCTTTTCCGAACATTTCTGACGAGGCTCCGTAGCCGAGCAGTATGAAACTTAGCAACCCATCCGAGTTACGGGCAAGTTGAACCAGGAGATAGAGCGAAAAGAACACTAAGACCGCTACGGGCATCCGTAGATGGCTTCCGGTTCTGGGACGTGGTAGTCGCGTGGCCAACCGCTTCGTGTAGCGAGAATAGTAACCCCACACGAAAAAGGGCAAGCTCAGCGCAGTCATTAACACCGCGACTGGCATGTATGGAAGAAGTTGAGGCAAGTGCTCAGTAATGTCCCCTTCTATGGCTTTCGTCATCAGAACACGGACGGGCAGAGGAACGACGAATAGGGTCAGAAAGACTACAAATTGAATTATCGGATCCAAGATGCCAGATTTCTTTACCCGAATGGCGTACAACAGCGTAGCCCCGGAGATTAATAAGTAAAGACAAACCGCGAGAAAAAGCCACTGATCGTTGGCAGTCATTGCGCGCAGTCTTCTGGAATCAGACCTCGACTCCTCATCTTTCGCCTGAATTCACAAAGATTCTTCTACATTCCAAACCCGAAGCAACAGCCATGGTCCCAAGAGCAAGCAGGAATGCTGGAACGACCGGTGGAGTCGTTAGACCCCGAAACATGCTCGTAACCACCGCACCGCAGAACACTGCCAAACTTATCAATAGGATCACGGCCGTTACACCATTCTTGTGGAATGCATCGATAACGTTTCGCAGGACAAGATAGATGCTATATGGCAGTGAGCCTATCACCACCAAACGAACCATGCCTGCCACCTGCTCATATCCATTGCCCAGGTAGAGACGAATAAGCGGAGCCGCAAACATGTATACAAATAGCGTGAGCGAGCCTGAAATTAAGAGGCTCATTTTCAATAAGCGCGAGACATGCAGACGCAATTCGCGGTGGGATCCCTCGGCAAACATGTAAGTAGCCTTCGGTAGCAAGACGAGGCCTACAGGTTGAAACACTGCGCAGATCATAGACATTGCCGATATTGCAAAGGCAACGTACCCCGCCTGTTGGACACCTTCAAAGTGGGCGATAACTGTAACCGGCAACGTAAAGAGCGCCATCAACGTGAAATCGCCAGGTACGCGTTGAATACCATATTTGAGAAGAGCTTTTGCTTCGGGAAGCACCTTGATCGTGCGTATGCGGAGCACACTCGGCACCATGGCCGCACCGGCAATTAAAATCCAAAGGCATCCCAGGACAAGCAAGATACGTTCGAGATCGTTGTGAATCAGGGCAAACACCAGCGGCGGCATCACGGCCAGATTTATAAATTGCAGCAGGTTTGCGCGGTTCATCGCCAAATGTCCGCGAAAGTGTCCGCATGCCACTGTATGGACGCACAATCCGATAATCATGGCGCTGAGTGGGAAAACGAAATGCGCATAAGCATTGCTTCCAAAAAAAACAAACGCAAATCGGGCCCTCATCAGATTCATGAGTACAACACAAATCACGGACGCGGCAATGACGCAGCATATTCCGGCGCCGTAATAGCGAGATGCCGCTGATTCATCCCCACTTCCATTGGAGAATCCAATGTAGCGAGGCAATCCCACTCCAATCCCCAAAAGAGGCACCGGGGCTATGAGCGACACCAATCGGCGAACCACCGCATATTCTGAAAACCCGCCCTTCCCCAGATAGTGGGCGACGAGTTTATAGACGAGCATTTGGGAGATTAGTACGGCAAATTCTGTCGCGAAAGTAGGGGCGTATTCATTTATTTCACGCGCTGAAATTTGTCCGACCCACGGGATGTTCCAACGACGTCGAACAGGACTTCCATTCGTGACCGCAGTATTCATCGGAGGTGGCGTGTCCACTCAGTTGCGGTCATGCGTCTCTTCTTTGGCCACCACTCGTGTCCATAGTCTGTGGCTGGCCGCTTGAAAACGCGAACCGTTTGGGGGCGCCCACGGCATGCTGGCGGAAATGGTATGAAAGACCTCTTGGGCGAATAATTTTTGGGGGTCCTGCGGTTGAATTTCCTCCCATCGGGCTTTTCCCAGCAACCATGAAACTCCAAACGCAAAAGCGAGGAAAACTCCAAACACCATAATGAGCATTCGTGGCGGAAATGATTTCCGTTCGGGCACGTTGGGTGGATCAAGAACTTTAACGCTGGGTGTCTCCTTGGCTTCCGCTACTTTAGCTAACTCGTATTCTTGAGTCAGGGTCTCAAATACCGCTTCTTGAATCTTGGTGCGGCGATATAGATCGGCATAGGTCACGCCCAGGAGGGGCAATTGGCGGATAGAAGGATAGGCATCGCCAGATGCCTGGCTGGCGTCAGTGCCGGTGTCTGCCTTACCTGTCAACTTCTGGCGCTGACTTTGAAGTTCTGCAACCCGAGCGGTTAAAGATCTCACCCGAACATTGTTGTCGGAGTATATCTGTTTCAAGCCTTGTAATTCGGATTGGGCCGCTATCATCTGCCCTTCCAGCGTCGCTGCTCCCTCGACCATCGCTTTCCCCTGATCTTTAATGTCGAGAGTTGCATTCTTGCTCGCGAATTGGCCGAAATCTTTTTCTGCAGTGTCCAAATCCTGTTTGACTTCGGCAAGCCGTCCCTCCAGGAACATTCGTTCACGATGCGCCGAAGAAGTATTCAGATGACTTACTACAATGTTCAATTCGGATACATACTCCCCGGCCATTGCGGCGGCCCGTCGGGGAACCCGGTCGGTCACTTTGATGGTGATGATTCCACTCTTGCGGTCTTCCGAGATTGCAGTATTCTCGCCAAGGACACGCTCCGTGCTTTGCCAGTCAGATTTGCCGTATACCTTCTTGAGATTGAATTTTGTAATGACCTCATCTTCTACGGTGCGGCTTCTCAGGATTCCGATGAACAGGTCGCCGTTGGTTTTGGCCCCAAGCAAATCGCCGGCCATGGCACCGAGATTGGCTGGTAATTTACCGCTCAGCGTCGCAAGCATCATCATGCCCGAGCTGGATTGATCGTCGGGCGGCATCAACAACGACGAGGATTCATAACGCTTAGGGATAAGGAACGCAACTAGCGTGGCTATCAGTAATCCGATCCCGGCGGCGCGCCACAGGAAATGGCGCTGACGCCAGAGCAGTTGCATCCTGGCCATGCCTTGCTCGCGGAATGCTGCCTCAGGTCCATTGGGTCGCGTTGATGTATCGAGCTTTGCGGATTCCGCAAGTTCGTCCAGTTCGCGTTTTGGAATGGTCGCCATTTTCTAAGTTATCGCACAGCGAATCGAGCCTACAATTTCTCAATTACGCCCACTCTATCTCTCTTTTGTCCTCCAATTTGGCCAAAAACTCAATTGTACCGTTGCGGTAACGTTCGCTCGCCGGCCGGGTTTTAAGACCGGGAATTGCCATCCTTCATATTGAACCGACCCAGACAATCCGGTGTTGCCATGAAACATCAAATCGGTTCGCACGCTGAAGTCCTGGTAGCTGCCGCCATCAAGGAACGCTTTGTCCACATCATTGTGCCGATAGCCAAATTGGACGCTGTTCCTCGGGGAAAACCAATAGGTAGCCCATCCCTCCTCGCCGCGTCCTCGTCGCCCCACCCAGTTGCCGATAATCTTGCCATCATTCGTGTAACCGGAAAGATATCTTGCATCCCAGTAGACCGCACCTGGACCAAAATGAAGCGGAACGTTCAGATCACTAGTTACACCTTCTAGGTGCAGATCCATTTTAGACACTCGCGGCAGGTGAGCGAGGTATATCCCAGGATTTATCGAAGGGCGATCCGATATCAGCGGCGAATATTCATCAATCACCATGGAGTCGCAGTAAATCTGCAACCAATCCCGCAGCCCGGGAACGCGATAAGAGAAGTCGAAGGCGGGGAGACGCTTTGCCGGATTCGCACCCGTTGAGGTCTTATGGGAGTAGAAGGTTCGCAGGAAATTGTGCCAGGTGAATGGGTTCCCCGGGCCGCCGAATTGTGCGGTGAAGCCAATGCCGAACTCGAGGTTTGCGGTCGGGTGGAAACTGAACTTGGTTCCGTGTACAAATGGCTGCGTCGAAAGAGTTGGGCCGAATAAGACCGGCGAGAACTCCCAATGTTGGCCTGACAATTGCCCCAAAAAAAATTCCGACCGGACGGGGCCCAGAATTTTTGAAATGAATGGAATCTGATATGGTG
>PNAR01000434.1 GCA_003169715.1 Acidobacteriaceae bacterium
GGCATCACCAAATTCAAAACCAAGAAACGCCTCGCCGAAGCGCGGCTTGAGGATGCGAAACAAAACCTTGCCCGCATCAATGACATTTTCGAAGAAGTCACACGGCAGATGAATTCCCTCAAGCGGCAGGCGTCGAAGGCCGAACGCTATGCCAAATTGCGCGAGGAGATGCGCGACAAACTGCGAGCGGTACTGGCCAGCAAGTTCGCACAGCTTGACCGCGAATCTGCGGAAATCAATGCGGAAATCAGTTCCCTTTCCGAGGCGATGCACACCCAGGCGGAGGCGGTTCAGCAGTCCGAGGCCGAACATGCCGAGCGGACACAACGCGGTTATGCCATTGAAGCGGAACTTCGCGAGAACCGCGACCGAATCAGTCAGATCAAGTTAGAAACGGACCGAGCCCATGCACAACGGCGTCACAATGACGAGCGGTGCGCGGAGTTGGTGGCGCGCATGGCATCGTCGGAAGCAGAGTTGGCGCAGGCAATACACCGGCTGACGGCCCTAGAGGCCGAGCGCGATTCAAATCGTCAAATATTAAACTGCGCGGTCGCCGAATTATCCGCGGCGCGTGAAGAACTTGTTTTTTCGCAAAAGGAAGTCGCTGAGGCGGCCAACGCTCTAACGTTATTGGAGCAGCAACAGAATGAGTCGCGGGCGGCGATGATGGAAGTGACGGCCTCCGCCGCGAACTTGCGCAATCAATTGACGCAAGCTGAAGAACGAATGGCTGCTGTTGACCGTGAAACAGCGCGATTGCAGGCCGAGATGGCGTCCTCCAATTCACAAGTGGAAACCTTTGGCGGACAGCGCGGCCAATCGGCTCTCGAATTCGAAAGCGTATCGCAGCGGGTCGCGGCGCTAACTGCGGAGATTGAGCAAACACGTAGTTCACTCGAATCTAAACGGAACGATGAAAGTGTCAGCAAGCACCACTTGGATAGCCTCCGCGCCGAGTACGCGACTGCGCTGGGAAAGCGAAGCTCTCTCGAGGCGGTGATCGCGGAGCATGGATATTCGACCGAATCCGTGCGGCGGCTATTTCAGTCGGGAGTCATGAATGGTGGCTTGGCCCCGGTCGGAGTACTCGCCGATTTTCTGGAAGTTGAATCCCGTTATGAAAGTGTGGTCGAAGATTTTCTGCGCGACGAATTGAACTACATCGTAGTGAAATCGTGGGATGCAGCGGACGAGGGCTTGCGTCTGTTGCGCACAGATGTGGACGGGCGAGCTACATTTCTGGTTCATCCCGAAGACTCGCAAGCGAAATTTTCGTTTCTGGTTGATGAAGCGGCGCATTCGGCTCCCGCAAGCCAATCCATTGTTCCGCTCAAGCATACGATTCGAGTGCTTGATGGATTTGGAAAGTCTCTCGAAGTGATACTGCCAAAGTTGCGAGACGGATACATCGTGCCCGATCCGGCTGTGGGGCGCGAGCTGGCATTAGGCAATCCGGACGCGTTCTTTCTTTCGGAATCGGGAGAGTGTTTTCACAATGTGACTGTCACCGGCGGCAAGCAGCGTTCGGAAGGGCCGCTGTCCATGAAGCGCGATCTGCGCGACGTAATGCGCGTGGTCACTGAACTAGAAGAAGCCCTCCGCCACGAAAACCTTCGGGTTCTAACGTTAGGGCGTGAAATCAAGCAGCAGACTGCCCTTCTCGATCGACTGGAAGGCGAAATGCGGGAAGCAGAAAAGCAGGCAATGACTTCGAGTCACATTTTGCGACAGCTCGATTCGGAGATATCCCGCGTCGCTGGACGCTTGCAGACATGCCAACATGAGCTTCAGCGCCTTGCCGCTGATCGCGCCGAACAGCAATCCTCAATCGAATCGAAGGAAATGGAAATTGGCGTTCTTCAAGAAAAGCATACGGAGATGGAAGCTGCGGCCGTTGACGCAAACCAGCAATTGGCGCTGCTACGTCAACGCCGGGAGGAAAGTGCGCAAAAAAGCTCGCAGCACCTGGCTCACGTCGCCACCATGGAAGAGCGCCGGCGTTCCGCGGCCGCCGTGTTGGGGAGAATTGAAGCCCTGGCGGCTGAGATGGCCGAGCGTGTCGGTTCACTGCAATCGCAGATTGAATCGTCTTTTTCCGAAAGAATGCAACGCGAAGCCGAGAATCAGGAAATCGCCGCGAGGCTTCTTGATCTTGAGGTTGAACAGAATGCCAGCGAAGCGCGTGATGGTTTGCTGCAAGTCGAGTCGGAGCAAATCCGCTCCACGCTGACAGAAATTGACGAGGTGCTGCGCAATCTTCGGCAGTCGCTGGAGGCCGCGCGAGATCGCCGTGGAGAACTATCGGCGGCGGCCGCCAAGTTGCTTTCGGACGCTCAATATATGTCTGAAACCTGCCTGAACGAGTTGGGAGTGCAGCGGCATGAACTCATGGCGGACGGCGCGGTCACACTGTTTAGCGGCGAGCAATTGGCCTCTGAAGATCAGGCATACCGCGAGATGCGAACGCGGCTCGACGCTATGGGTCCGGTAAATATGATGGCGCTGGAGGAATACAAAGAGACTGCGGAACGCCATGGCTTTCTGGAAACACAGCGCAAAGACCTGTGGGATTCCATTGAGAACACCCAGGCTACGATCAAGGAGATTGATGCGTTCTCCCGGCAAAAGTTTGAGGAAGCGTTTGGCAAGATCAATGAAAACTTCCAGGTCACCTTCAGCAAACTTTTTGGCGGGGGACATGCGTTCATGCGGCTCACCGACGAGGAGAACAGCGCTGAAAGCGGCATTGACGTCGTAGCGTCGCCTCCGGGGAAAAAATTGCAGAATGTGCTTTTGCTATCGGGCGGCGAAAAGGCACTGACCGCATTGTCGCTGCTTGTAGGAATCTTTCAATACCAGCCCAGCCCATTCTGCATTCTAGACGAGGTAGATGCGCCTCTCGATGAAGCGAACATTGGACGCTTCACCGAGCTGGTTAAGGAGATGAGCGTTCAAACTCAGTTCGTGCTCATAACCCATAGCAAGAAAACAATGAGCATCGCACCTGTGCTCTATGGAGTGACCATGCAGGAACCCGGAGTCTCGAAACTGGTATCAGTGAGACTGGGGGCGACGGCCTAAGACCGATAATTTTCTTTCCAATGTTTTCGCAAAATATTCCTTGACGTGCCCGCTTTATTAGAATCTCATTTTGAATTTCGCCGCATGATTGTGCGTGCGCTCCACAACTGAACCGCGCCTGAGTTTTCCACAAACAACTAGCCTGAAACCAGCGCCAGTGGGTATGTTTGGAAGAATTTGCGGTTTGTCAACAAATTTTCTGACCAGCCTTTGGACATCCCGCCGAACTGCCCGACTTAATCGTTGACAAATATTTTAGAGACGCTAGAATACCGGACGTTTCCTGCCTGTAAAATTCTTTTATGAATCCTCAACTTCTCGACGCGCTTGTTCAAACTGATTTTCCGGAACTCGAACTGTTCGCCAGCGGAAAAGTGCGGGATGTATACCGCCTGGACGACGAACATCTTCTATTTGTAGCCACGGATCGGATCTCCGCCTTTGATTACGTCCTCGCAACCGGCATCCCGCAAAAAGGCCGGGTGCTTACGCAGATGTCGGTATTTTGGTTTGAGCTTCTACGGGATGTGGTCCCCAATCACATGGTTACAACCAACGTAGACCGGTATCCAGCCGCGCTTCGAAAGTACGCCGACGTGCTGCGGGGACGATCCATGATGGTAGTTCGAGCCGAGATGTTCCCTGTGGAATGTGTGGTTCGCGGCTATATTTCAGGGTCGGCGTGGAAAGAGTACAAGAGCAGCGGTGCCGTGTGCGGAATTCAATTGCCGCCGGGACTGAAGGAGTCCGACAAGTTGGCGGAACCGATATTTACACCGGCGACGAAGGCGACCAGCGGTCATGACGAAAATATTTCTTTTGAGCAGATGGCTAAAATGATTGGCCCGGATTCCAGCCGCGACCTTCGCGATATCAGCCTCGCTATCTACAAGAAAGCCGCCGATTACGCGAGGCAGCGAGGCATTATCATCGCGGATACGAAATTTGAATTTGGCCGCACCGGCGCAGGCATCACTTTAGCGGACGAAGTTCTTACTCCCGATTCTTCGCGTTTTTGGCCGGCGGACAAGTACCAGTCCGGCAAAGCGCAGGAGTCTTTCGATAAGCAGTACGTGCGTGACTACCTGGAGGAAATTCGCTGGAACAAGCTGCCTCCGGCTCCCGCTCTACCCGCGGACGTCGCGAGCAAAACCAGCGAAAAGTATGTCGAAGCGTATCGCAAACTCACTGGGCGTGAGCTGGATGTTTAGCGGCAGGACCGCTGGTGGAAATAGGCCTGCTGCAAGCTGGCTTGGTGCAAATAGGCCATGAGCGGTGCCGACTGGATCATTATTGCAGTGCTTTTGGTGTCCGTGATTCAGGCGGCGAGCTCAGGTTTCTTTCAGGAAGCCTTTGGAATTGCAGGGCTGGTATGCGGATATTTGCTGGCAGCATGGCAGTATCATCGGGTGGCAGAACATTTTGCTCCGTATCTGAAATCCATTTGGCTCGGCGAGAGCATTGGTTTTTTGGCCATTTTCTTGGGAGTGATGATTCTGGCGGGTATTGCCGGACGCATTGCCCGCTGGGCTATTCGGGAAGCGGGGCTTAGCGTTTTCGATCGGATTCTAGGCGGGGCGCTTGGTTTAGTACGCGGTGGATTGACAATTGCGATAGTCCTGATGAGCATGACGGCGTTCACGCCTACATCGAAGTGGTTAGAGGGTTCGGAGTTCGCGCCTTACTTCGTGCTGGTGGGACGCGCCGCGGTTTGGGTCGCGCCGTCCGAGTTGAGATCAAAGTTTTATCAGGGATTGGATTTGTTACATCAGGGCACACCGCCGTCTCAAAAGACCCAGCGCGGCTAGTGTAGCGGCACCATCTACTACCGAAACTTTTGCAGGCCAAGTTCGACTAAGAAAGAGAGACACCGTGAGAGATCAGCTCGAAGCACTCATCATGCAAATGTACAAGAGCAATATTCTGTATTCTGAGGCGGTGCGCGAGTTTAAGAAGCGTTTCATTCTGACGGTTTTGCAGGAGAATAACGGCAACCAATGCCGCGCCGCCCGTCAACTGGACATGCACCGTAATACGCTGAGCCGGACCATAACGGAATTAAAGATTGACGTGCGTCAATTGCGAGACGGCGTCAAGCGTCCACCCCGAAGCGCACGACCAGCAACCTACGAAAGGAAAGCTGCGCGATAGAGGATTCGGACAGAAGCCTCATCGGTCCCGTTCCGGTCCACGTTCTTTGATGCCGGGGAATTCTACGTTTCTGCACAAATTTCAATTCCATTTCCGTTTTGGAAATACCACTCCCCGCGAAAGGCAGGCCATGCCTCGCGGAACGATGGTGCATGAGACGAACGTGACGACGCAATTCGGTTGTTGCCAATGTCCAATGAGGCATGGACAGGACAAGGATCTGTGTTGCGATTCTAATATTGCTTGGTTCAGTAGTGACGATTGCTGAAGAAAATCGCGTAATCCCGGATGCACCCTCGTCGGTAATGCGGCCGAATGCCCTATTGCAAATCTCGGTCCGGCCCGATTCTTTTGCCGCACGGTCAATGGAACCGGGACATCCGCGGGTCATTGACAAACAATTCTTGCTTCTTTCTTCGGTTGCAACGGCAGCCATATTTGCCGACTCATACACCACGACATGGATCGGCAACAATTACCGCCGCCGCAGGGTGGGTCCCTGCACTGTGGAAGGAGGCGAGCCGCAGCTTTACGGACTTCATCCTACGGTGGCACGAGTTTATGCAATAGGCGCGGTTATGAGCGGCGGAGCCATTGGTTTGAGCTATCTTGCCAAGAAGCATCTGCCTTCAAGAGTAAAGTGGATGTGGCCGGGCGCGTTCTTGTATGAAACCAGCATCAGCATTCACGGATTCAGTACGAATCTGTCAAGGTGTTAGTAGAACATTCCGGTTTAATGTTGAGGCTAGCCAGGGGTACCAGCGGCAGAATTCTCCAGCAGCATCGCAATTCCCTGGCCTCCCCCAATACAAGCGGATGCGACTCCGAACCGTCCCTCGGAATTTTTCATCTCACGCGCGAGAGTGATTGCCAGGCGCACGCCCGTCGCCCCCAACGGATGTCCGATTGCGATGGCGCCTCCGTTAACGTTCAGTTTGGCATGATCAATCCCGAGCTCCCGCTCGCAGACGAGTACCTGCGCGCCAAACGCCTCGTTGATTTCGAAACGATCAATCTGTTCGAGCTTAAGCCCGGCGGCATCAAGCAGAGATCGAATAGCGGCAACCGGGCCGATCCCCATGATTTCAGGCGGCACGCCAATGGCAACACCGGCGACGATCTTCGCCAGAGGCCGCTTGCCATGTTCACGTACAAAATTTCCCGAAGCGATGAGCGTTGCTGCCGCTCCGTCCACAACCGCTGAGCTATTGCCACCAGTCTGTACGCCGCCGAAAGCTGGACGGATCTTAGCGAGAACTTCGATCGGAGACGACCGGATGTGACTGTCTTCGCTAAATGATTCAATGGGCTTCGGAAGGCGAATGCCGCGCGGATTGTATCCATCACGCTCAAACGTTTCATTGACGACGGGAACAATTTCGCCACTGAGAAAACAACGTTTTTGCGCGGCCAAGGCGCGCGCGAAGCTATCAGCAGCGAAACCGTCAACTTCTTCGCGCGAGATGTTGTGGCGTTTCGCTAGTGTTTCCGCCGTTCCTCCCATAGTCACATTTGCGGAGGGATCGAGCAGAGCTTCCCATAGGAAATCCTTGAATTCCACTTGGCCCATTCGGAATCCGCCCCGATGCGTGTAGGCGGCGATAGGATTGCGAGACATGGATTCAGTACCGACGCCAAGAATCAGGTCTGCTTTCCCCAGTTTGATTAAGTCGGCGGCTTGCAGGATCAGTTCGATTCCAGTTCCGCAAACGCGCTGGACGAGGTGAGACGGCACCTCAATCGGGACGCCCGAATACAGACCAATATGGCGAGGCAGCATGTAAGCATCGAAGCTCGCTTGAGCCATGTTGCCGGCGATGATTGTGTCCACATCCTGCGGCGAAACATCGCTACGCCGGAACACTTCTCGGGCAACCTTGATGCCGAGGTCAATGGGCGAGACTAGTCCAAGAACTGTGTTGTAGTCGGCGAACGGCGTACGAACCCCATCTACCAGCCAGATGTCGTCGTACTGCGACAACAGCCCTTTAGCTCGACGGCTCATGCCACTCCTTCGCGATTGCTTTCATTGCTTCGCCGGTGCTCACTTCTTCCAGCCACATCCGATGTACTATTCTATTGGTTTGCGACCTCGCATGTGGAAGTAGTTCTATGACACATTTGGCAAACAGGCGTTCATCTCTCGTCGCTTACTCGCGCCATGAGCCCGGCACTCAGCCGGAGTCGCTTTATGAACCGTACCGGTCCACGCTTCGCCGTGCGCCATCGAAGCCTTTGATCTTCCTCCCGCATACTCTGTCCGAGGTCACCGGCCCAGTTTATGGACACGGAAACATTGCTGAAACCGATAACGACCTTACTGCGCAGCACCAAGGCGAACCGTTGGGAGAACGAATCATCGTCACCGGAAAAGTGCTGGACAGCAATGGACGGCCAGTTCCGCAAACGTTGATAGAAGTTTGGCAAGCGAACTCGGCCGGCCGCTATGCCCACTTAAAAGATCAACACCCCGCGCCTCTCGACCGCAACTTTACCGGTGCGGGCCGCACTCTCACCGATGAACATGGTGCTTACCGTTTCATTACGATCAAGCCCGGGGCCTATCCGTGGCTCAACCATGACAATGCGTGGCGTCCAGCACATATCCATTTCTCGGTTTTCGGAAGAGCCTTCATTTCTCGCTTGGTGACGCAAATGTATTTCCCTGGTGATCCGCTGCTGGCGTTTGATCCAGTTTATCAATCGGTGCCAGACGAAAAGGCCCGTCAACGCATGATTTCTAAATTCGACCTTGAAACTACGCAACCGCACTGGGCGCTTGGTTTTAAGTTCGACATTGTGTTGCGCGGTCCCGACGCTACGTTGTTTGAATCAATATGAGAATGGTTCCCACGCCGTCGCAGACTGTTGGCCCGTTTTTCGCTTTTGGGCTAACCCAAGGTAAGGCGTGTAGCCCGTGCATAGCTGGACCAGACGCCAAAGGCGAACGGCTGCGCCTATTATGCTGCGTGTTGGATGGCGACGGTGTGCCGATTCCCGATGCCATGATTGAGATATGGCAGGCGGACGCCGACGGAAAATATCATCATCCTGACGATCCGAAATCTGCGACCGCTGACCCAGCGTGTTTGGGCTTTGGACGAATGGGAACGGCCGAAGACGGGACCTGCATGTTCGAGACAATTAAGCCCGGTCGAGTGCCAGGACCGGCCGGCGTGTTACAGTCCCCCCATTTAAATCTCGCGTTATTCGCGCGCGGGCTTCTGAAGCAGTTGTACACGCGAGTATATTTTGCCAATGATCCCGCCAACCAAGAAGATCCCATCCTAGTTTTGGTTCCCAAAGAACGGCGCAGCACTCTCATAGCTCAGTTGGAAAATGGCGGTCGCTGGCGATTTGAAATCAACCTTCAAGGCGAGCGGGAAACCGTCTTCTTCGACGTCTAGTCCGGAGGCTAAGAGATTCATAAGGCAACAATGCGGAGACCGGTTTCATAAATACCGCGGTACCTCGCTAAAAAGGGAACCGGACTGACAGAATAGCGTTGTGATTGGTTGTATGGAAGTGAGTTGTGGCGATCTCGTATCCGCCGCCAACCGTAAAACCGACTCTTTTCCATAGTCGAAATCGCCCCATAACCAAGCCCGGCGTCACGAAGTTCTGCTTCTGGCCGGCATTTTCTCCATCCTGAAAGAATGTTGAGTTGAGTTCGATTTCGGGCCATAACTTCCTGAGCACGCGGTATTGGAACGCGTTGTTCCAAGCGTAAGTCCTCCCCACGATGTTGGTATCAGCAGTGGGGAGGCCGACTCCCAACGTGCCCTGTAAATCGAAATCGCCAAATCCTTTGCCATACGCAATCGTGGGAGTAATCACCGGGTGCAAGGATCCGTTCTTGTACTCTCCCGTCGGCATGCTCCAGGCCAAAAACACTGTAAGGATATAGTTCCCTAGCTTCTCATTTGCCGATAGAAGACGGTACTTGACAAGGAATGAGACATCGCCGAATCCATTGTGTACCGAAGGATCATTGTGCACGAGATACGGGGGTGCGTTAAAAATGAGTTCCACTCTTTCGCAAGGAATCAATTCCAGACCCTTACCCCCGTCATAATTATCGGTGGTGATTCCTTTGGCATTGGGCTGCCACAGCTGATCGTAACGATATTCTTCTTCAAGACGTGGAGTGGTCGTCGCTAATGGTGTGATCCAGGGGGGCTGCTCCTGTTTTGTTTTGTCCACGCGAGCAAACCAGTCAGTAAAATAGCCGTCTTGGGCGGATGCCAGTTGGGAAACAAGACACAGTATTGCGAACGTCCAAACCCAACCACGCTTACACATTCAACCTCCTCGTGCCGCGGAATCGGAGCCGGACGATTGTATATGTTAGCCTGTTACAATTACAAATATGATACGGTTTTACACGATTTATTGAACTGCGGGACGAACCTTTTCGCCGCACCGAAACGGAATACTTATGAAAAAACCCCCTAAACCGGGACATCGCCACGAAGAGCTATTAAAGCCCCGTGAAGCGGCGTTGCTGCTGAGGATCAGTTTCCCCACTATCAAGCAGTGGATCTACGCGAGCAAAATCCACAGCGTAAGGACTCCCGGCGGTCATCACCGAATTCCGCAGAGCGAGATTGATCGGTTCTTGTTTCGTACAAGAGGGAAAACCGCTCCCCTGCGCCAAGACCTTATCCGGCATGTCAGCGGTCGCAATCAACTGGTGGGACGAATTGAGGATGTGCGGATCAGTGGTCTCATGGCTGAGGTAACGCTTTCGATCGGGGGCCAGCAGATCACTTCAATCATAACCGCCAGGTCGGCTCGCGAAATGCAACTCAAAGCTGGTCAAACTGCCGCCGCGCTTATCAAGGCGACCGAGGTCATGATTCTGCGTGTGTGACAGATTTGCTGCGCTCGCCCTTCTCGTTCAAGGTAGGGTATTCAACGATGCGGTTGAACTTCGATGGCTTCCGGAAGTTTCACAGAATGCTCATGCAGGTCACTGATGATCACTGCCTGTCCATTTTTCGCGTAAGGTTCGATCACAGATGGCAAGGACCAGTCCATATCCCATCCGTCTTCAATCGCGACCACCGTGTATGAGCCTGGCACAACACCTTGCAAACTGAAGCTGCCATCGAGATCGCTTTGATCTCTACGGAAAAGATCCCGGTTCTCATCAGGATCCTTTGGGACCAACACAATCATTACACCGGGTGCAGCTTTTCCGGCACGTTTGGCAAACCCTTCCACGTTCACCATTCCAGAGACTAAAGACAGTGAAACGGTGAGCGACGAGCCGGCTGGAACGTTCAATGACGTGCCGGGTGTCACGTTGCCTTCCGACGAAATCTGCCACACTGAATAGGGCTTAACGCCAGATGTTCCGAAAGTCATTGCGAAAACGTTGTATTTGCCGGGGCTGACGTTTGCAAAACTTGCTTTGCCTTTGTCGTCCACTTTTGCCTGGGCTCCGTTGTTTCCGTCGGCAGCGCGGAGTCGAAGGTAAAGCGGCTGGGGAAGCTTGGGTTCTCCCAGTACTCGAACGGAGGCACTGATTGTGCTGAACGCCTCGCCTCTGACTTCGTTGAGATTTTGCCCGTCTGTAGCGATATCAACTTCAACCGGAGATGATCCCGGCCACCTGGCCTTGTACTTGCCGGGTGAAAGGCCAACCATCTCGAAAATTCCGGCAGACACATTACGTATTTCGGTCATGGGTTTGAGTTCCGTTCCGTCGAATCCCACCTCCTGCAACATTGGCATCCGGATTCCCTGCGAGCCATCGTCGGCTGTGTGAAACACCAAATGCAATGCGGGAACCGGGCTGAGATGAATCTCCGCTTGAAGCTGGTCTCCGCCTTTGGCGGTGATCGGTGTCGCGGAATCTGGCTCCATAGTGTCTCCATAATAGGTTGGCGGATAAGCGACATCGAAAGAGTGCACTTCGCTCGCAGATGGATCATCCTGCCCATCGGCGCGCATCGTGGCAGGATGCACGGCGTACCAGGGCTTCGCGGTCACTCCGACGAAATACACGCCCGGACTCAGATGAGCAAATTCGCACGAACCGAGATCGTCGGTGGAGCTGCCGTTGAAACTGACGACACGCCGGAGACCTGTCGTACGATCTTCGCGATAGAGCATCACCGACGCCTTGCGCACTGGTTCGGAGGTTTCATCTGTAACTCTCACGGATAGCACGGCCGCTGGCGGCAGCTGCAAGCGCAGGTCATCGGTTGGCACATCGGCCCCCGTGACGATGGCTGTCGAAAATTGTTCATGCTGGTTGTAAGCCTGTGAGATGAAGCCTCTCTTTGTTCCTACCAGTGAATACTTTCCCTTTGCCACCTGATTAAATTCGAAATGTCCGGTCTCGGAACTGGACGTCAATTGCTTGTTTTGGGGATTCTTGGTATCGGTGAGAGAGATGTTGGCTCTTGCCAACGCGTGGCCATCTGCGGCACTGACAACCATTCCGGCCACCCGAAATGTCTTAGAGTTCGTCGGTTGTTGCGGCTTGGATCCCGGACTTTGAGCGTCAACTATCGCAACGAAACATAACATCCAAAAGAAAACGTTCCGCAAATAAAGGATACGTTCAGTCCGCATTTTCATCCGCCTTCGAAATCAGCTGAAGCCGCAAGTGTTCCTTTTGCCCCGCGACTAAGCTGACCACCTGTCCTTCGGATTCAAACGCCCGCATCGCGTCCGCATTTCGAAACTCAAGATTATTTTGCTGATGGCTGAAAACTAGTACACGATATTGCCCGGGAGGAATCTGCGGTGAATCGAACTTGCCGTCTGGAGAAACCCCGACCTGGGTAAACTGCCCAGCACTGTCAGCCATGGGAATGCAATAGACGTAGGCAAATGGTGCGGACGAAACCCAGGGCGCTATCTGGCCTGTCAAAGAACTTGATCCATCCATCGCGCCATTTGCGCCTTCTATGTTGCCGTCGAACGACGCAGTATCGTCACGCATTGTTATTTCAATTGGAGAACTCGATCCCCCGGGTCCCACGACCAAAGGCCGGTGCTGGAGATCCAATCCACCCGATGTGACTGATGCGGCATATCCCCTTGATGAACTTACCCGCACCCAGTATCGGCCCTGCTGAACGTTATCAATAGCCAATGACTCGTCACCCGGGCCTTTCGGCGGACGAAGATAAGCGCCTCTTCCCCGTCCAAAATCCGAAACTGGCTCCAACATCACGTTAAGATATTGGTGTCGTGACCGCAGGTATATTTTTTCACCGCCTCCGGATATAACCCCTGCGTACTGCTGAGATAGCACGGCGGACGTAAATTCTTCATTGACGTGAACGGGAATTGTTCCGTTGGGCAGGAGGGTTAATTGACCGGCTTCCGCCGGCGCATTCTCTATCCGCAGATTCATCACTCCAGTTGCGCCCTGCTGAGAAAACGACGAGGCTTCTACGACATAAATCCCGTTTGGCAGCGCTCCACGAATGGTGTGATCGAACCCGTTGTATCCCAATGAGTAGCCAGGCGCTCCGTCTCCTCGAACGGAAACGCTTATGTTGATTGGCGCAGGTGCGGTCAGTCCGTTGACGGAAACTTTCACGGGAAAGTATTGCCGCCTTGCCAGCGACAGATCTGCCTCAAAAACTCTGCCGGGCGATAGATGAATAGTACTTGCGCTGGGAAAATCTGAAGCTTCGGGAAAATACACCGGGGGGTATGCGTATATTTTTCTACCCGGAATAATATCCGCGGTGTCGCGATCCCCTACCTCATGCGTTCCTATGCGGTAATCGCCGGCATACAGTTCAGAAAAACGAAACTCGCCTTTGGAATTTGTCGTGGCGATCTCGGTGGGAGCCCAATGGCCAAGTCCGTCTTGGACCTCCCTCCGAAATAATTGCACGCGGATTCCGTCAGGCGATTCCGCACTCTCAAGTGCGATCCGTCCCATCAAGATGGCTT
>PNAR01000152.1 GCA_003169715.1 Acidobacteriaceae bacterium
AATGATCTTTCCTTTTTTATCTACAATCAGGGCGCGAGTACCGCCGGTGCCGACGTCAATGCCTAAAAGGTGCATATGTTGGATTTATAGTTTGTTTCAGATTTAACGGACGGCTAGCTTTTGCGCCGTACTGCGCATCGTAAACGTTAACGGCGGTGTTATAGTACCACGGGCTTATCGCGTTGAGGCGGGGGACTGTACGAATCGAGCCGTGAAATGAGATTATGTAAGGCTTATAAAGTCGTCGAAATACACCCGAAGTCAAATAGATTTCTATGGCAGACAAGAAGCGCCTGACACAGTTAAAGAAAACGCTTGAAGCTCGTCGCGCGGAATTGCTCCGCAGCCTGGCGGAGACTCAACAGACGAGCCGAACAGTTCAGCAGACTTATGGCATTGACGAAGGAGACCGGGCAAACATCTCGCACGACAAAGACATCCTTCTACGCCTGAGCGCGCATGAGCGAACTATAGTTGAAGGCATTGACGCCGCGTTGGCCCGTATTCGCGACGGAAGCTACGGCGAATGCCTTAACTGTGGACAGGAAATTAATGCGAAACGTCTCGAGGCTCTTCCGTGGAGCCGCTACTGCATCACCTGCCAGGAGCTGATCGAAGAAGCGCGATAGATTTTGTGTCCTCATGCAGCATCCTTCCAATGGAAAGACGGGCGTCTCTCGCCCGTGCTGTCATCACTCGTCTCGGGCTGACACAACCTGCCGCGTGGATTTTCCCTCTAACGCATGGGAGAAAACAATGGCAACCAAAAAGAAATCGAGTGGACGAAAATACGGAAAGGCCGCCGGCAAAAGTGTTAGAAGCGCAATGCACCGCGAAAAAAGAGGAGCCCTTCGTTCCGGCAAAGGCGGCAAGGGCGGAAGAGTAACCAGCCGGAAACAGGCAATTGCGATCGGCCTGTCGGAAGCGAGAAAAAAAGGCGCAAAAGTCCCGAAGAAAAAATCCAGCTAGGAATATCTGAATGCCGCGTAGAGACGCAGCTTGCTGTGTCTTCCGGATCGGGCGACGGGTCCAACCGAGACGTTGCAAGCAACGTTCTACGTAAGAGCGCCCCTCTAGCTTTCCTTCAATTTTTCCATCTCTTCGCTGGCGATATGGAAGCCCGTGTTGGCTGCTGGCACTCCCGCATAAATCGCGGCTTGAAGCAAGACCTCTTTCAGATCGCAGGGCTCAAGTTCGTGGGATAGTCCGGCGTGAACATGCAACCGAAACTCTTCCCATCGTCCCAGGCTTGCGGAAATTGCCAGCACTAATAGACGCCGGGTTCGCTGATCGAGTCCCGGGCGCGTCCAGATCGTGCCCCACGCATATCTCGTAATTAGCTCCTGAAAATCGCGGGTAAAGTCAGTGGTCGCGGCAATCGCTCGGTCCACGTGTGCTCCCCCAAGAACTTCGCGGCGGATTGCAAATCCGGCTTCCAGCGCGTTGGCAGATGTTTCTCGTGGCCGAAGAAATTCCAGCAGCGCCTCCGTAAAAGATCGCGGCCGGTCAAGATTGGACAAATGTGCGGCGCACAGACGGACCACTTGAACGCCAGGAATTTCACGCGCCAATATTTCTCCGTGACCTTCCCATGGGGTGGACACGTCCTTCTCGCCCACAATTAAGAGTGTCGGAACGGAAATTTTGCCAAGCAACTTTGTACTCTCAAAATCCCGAAGTGCCGCGCAGCAACCGGCATAGCCAACAGGGTTTGTCCCAAGCAGCACATTCCGGATTGCCTCCACATGAACATCGTGCCGCGAAAGCGTCTCCGGAGAAAAGAAGCGCTGCATCGCAGTCTCGACAATCGCTTTCATCCCATTCTCAAGGACGGCTTTTCTACGTTCGTCCCAATTAGATCGAGGTCCGAACTGCGGAGATGAGTTCGCAATAACGAGCTGCGCTACGCGATCAGGAGCGTAGATTCCCAGCCACTGTGCGATCGCGCCGCCTAACGAAATTCCACAAAACGAAAATTTCGGAATGCTAAGAAAATCCGCGAGTCCGATTACATCCCGCCCCAACTGCTCGATTGAATAATCCCCTGCGGGGGCATCCGAAGCACCATGTCCGCGTGTGTCATAGCGCAATATTTGAAAATGCGGCAATAAATCTTCACCCTGCGGCGACCACATGCCCTGATCCGTCCCGATCGAGTGAGATAGCACGAGCACAGGCGCTCCTCTCGTTCCCTCAAGGCGGTAGAACACTCGATGGTTGTCAACGATTGCAAACGGCATGATTGCTTATTCCTTGTTGCTGCAAGAATCGGGATCCAAAGAAGCCAGCAAGCGTTTTCGGAATTCATCGGCGACGCCGAGATATAGTTCCGGAACCTCGAGATCATGCAGAGCTTTGAAATCGAGATGATCCTTAACTTCCGGCATCTCACCAACCACATCCGAAAGACGGCGGCTGCTTGCAACAGCCTGCCGGTTGGCCTTTTCGAGGAGTCGGTAGGCAGCCTCCCGGCCAAGATGCGGCGACAACAGGAGCATCGCCTTCTCTGCGAAGACGGCTCCATTGGTGGCCTGGATGTTGGACCGCATTCGGGCTGTGTCCACGCTGAGTCCTTGCACGACTTCCGCCATGGAATTAATAGCCAGCCCTGTGGCCTGAGTGATTGCCGCGACCGTTGGCCATTCCGCTTGCCAGCCGCCTGCTCCTCGTTCATGCTCTTGAATCATTGCGGAAAGAAAAGTCGCCACGAGACCCGGAACGCGATTCGCGGCAGCCAGCGCCAGCACACAACCGACAGGGTTATGTTTATGCGGCATCGTGGACGAGCCGCCGCGGCCGGAATCCACTGCTTCAGCCACTTCGCCGACTTCACTCTGCATCAGCAGGCTGACATCTCGCGCCATCTTTCCGAGAACACCCGTGAGCACGCCGCAAGCGCACATTAGTGCGGCGAGACGATCGCGATGCGTATGCCACGGCGCTTCGGGATACGCGAGCTCGAGTTCGTCGGCGAGAGCTTTTCCCACTGCCATTCCCTTGTCGCCGAGAAACGCAAGGGTTCCGCTCGCGCCCCCGAATTGGAGAATCAGCGCGTCTGTGAAACTCTCATTCAGTCTTTTACGCGAGCGATGGATTGCTGCGAGCCATCCCGCGGCTTTGAGTCCAAATGTAATCGGAGGCGCAGACTGCATCAGCGTGCGTCCCAGCATCACGGTGTTGGCATGTTCTTCCGCCAATCCGTGCAGTGATTTTTCCAACCGTGAAAGATCAGATTCGAAAATGTCTTGCACCTTCTTGAGTAAAAGAACGAGGGCCGTGTCAGCCACGTCCTGGCTGGTTGCACCCCAATGCACGAAGCTCGCGGCGGCGGGATCGTCAGCATGCACCCGTTTCCGGAGGGCTTTGACCAGCGGTATGCCCGGTGTACCCGCTAGCAGGCTGTCCCGCGAAATGGCCTCAGCGTCAAAGAACTCCGGCTTGGCGGCGGCAGCAATCTTCTCGGCGGCGGCTTGCGGAAACAAGCCTAGGCGCGCCTCGACACGGGCGAGAGCGGCCTCGAATCGAAGCATGGCCTCAAGGACCGACCCATCGGAAAATAAAGCCGCGAGTTTCTCCGTCGTCGCTAAACAATCAATCAGCCGCATCGCAGTCTGACCTGACAGACATTGCAGAGATTAACACCCAACAAGCGAATATTGGAAAACATCAAAGTAAATGGAGCCGCTAAATATCAGTGTCAGCCAATGCTTCTGAAACCTGAGAACTGAGAACTGACGGCTAATGGGATCGCCTCCCATTAACTCTTGAACTCTCATCCCAGATTTTTGTTACTATTGCCTCCTACATCTCTATCAGCAAGCAGCCCGCGAACCGCCAAAGGAGGAACCATGGCAACGACACTAGCGGCCCCCACACTTCACAGAAACGTCGCCGAATTTCTCAGCAAGCCTCGAAAAATGTTGGTGAATGGCAAATGGGTAGATTCGGTCTCGGGTAAGACTTTCGAAACCTATAATCCTGCCACGGGCGAAGTTCTCGCCACGGTTGCCGAGGGAGATCGCGCCGATATTGAGCAAGCCGTCAAGGCCGCACGGCGAGCCTTCGAAAGCGGGAAGTGGCCCGAAATGTCTCCCTCCAAGAGAGGACGCCTTCTCTGGAAGCTGGCGGATTTACTTGAAGCAAACCTTGAAGAATTTGCGCAATTGGAAACTCTTGACAATGGCAAGCCTCTCACCATCGCCCGCGTGGCCGACGTTCCCCTGGCGATTGATATGTTCCGGTATATGGCGGGGTGGGCTACGAAGGTAGAGGGCAATACCATTCCCATCTCATCCGGAGGCGCGAAGTATTTTGCCTATACGCTGCGCGAGCCGGTCGGCGTCGTCGGCCAGATTATCCCGTGGAATTTTCCTTTGCTGATGGCGGCATGGAAGCTGGCTCCCGCATTAGCCGTAGGTTGCACCGTGATTTTGAAGCCAGCTGAGCAGACTCCGCTGACCGCTTTGCGTTTGGGCGAGTTAGCAATGGAAGCGGGATTCCCCGACGGGGTATTCAACGTCGTCCCGGGCTTTGGCGAAACGGCAGGCGCGGCGCTCGCGGCGCATCCTGACGTAGATAAAATCGCGTTTACCGGATCCACCGAAGTCGGAAGATTGATTCTTCAAGCTGCTGCCGGAAATCTGAAGAAAGTTTCTTTGGAGCTGGGAGGAAAGTCTCCCAACATCATTTTCCCGGACGCGGATTTGAGCGTCGCAATTCCCGGCAGCGCCAGCGGCATCTTTTTCAATCAAGGCCAGTGCTGTTGCGCCGGATCGAGGCTCTTCGTACATAAGAGCATCTTCGACGAGGTAGTGGATGGCGTTGCCAAAGTCGCGAAAGATTTTCATGTAGGCCCAGGATTCGACGCCGCAACAAACATGGGTCCGCTGGTTTCTCAAGAACAGTTGGACCGCGTCTGCGGCTATCTCGATTCCGGAATCAGCGAAGGCGCGAAGGCCGTTGTCGGAGGCAAAAAGAAAAGCGGTGCCGGATATTTCGTCGAGCCAACCGTTCTGGTGGACACCAAGCCCGACATGAAAGTCATCAAAGAAGAAATCTTTGGACCTGTGGTCGCGGCCATTCCATTCAGCGATCCCGAAGAAGTGCTCCCCACCGCAAACAATTCCATCTATGGACTAGCAGCCGCCGTATGGACCCGCGACATCGGCAAGGCCCATCGCACCGCCGCGAAACTTCGCGCCGGGACAGTATGGATCAATTGCTACAACGTCTTCGACGCCGCGCTCCCATTCGGTGGATACAAGCAGTCAGGATGGGGCCGCGAAATGGGTCACGATGCATTGGAGCTATACACGGAGACCAAGGCAGTCTGCGCCCAGTTGTGAAATCAGATCGCACCTCCCGATCCTTGAGGACCCGGACGCTGGCCCTACACCGGCGTCAGACGAGACGAAGTCTGTGCGAGAACTCGCTCGATAGCACGCGAGTGGAATGGGGAGTGGCAAGAACCAGCTCCGTAGGAGCGAAATAGCTTAGCCCCGGACGAAAGTCCGGGGTAGAAGTGGACCAAGATCACGCGCCCAAAAAGGGCGCAATAACAGTTCTCACATAGGCGCAGGCATGGTGGACAAAGACGCCTTTAAAAATAAGATCAAGACCCTTCTTCGCAAAGGCCCTACTAAGTAACGGCGGGCCGCCAGCATCCTCCATGATCCTCGGATTAGTTTTCGCGCTGGTTGTCGCGGCTCTCCAGCAGGGCGATTTCGCTGATTCGCCCGCCGCCATACAGCAACGTGCTCGCAGCGAGTACGAACGACACAAGCAAGCTGCGATTCGGATCAATGATCTTGCCGGGCACGTTCAGTCGGAAGCAGACGCTTATTCCTTCGTGTCCGAAATCGCGTGTCTCTTTGCAAAAGACTTACCTGCGCCTTGGGGCAGCAGCACTATCCGTCAGCGAGTCGCGCATGCTGAATACAAGGCGGTTCGCAACCCTGCACAACTCATCTCCGAGCAGCGAATTGCCGATGTCTGGAACCAGTACGTGAGGGAGATCGGAGCGCCTGACGAAGCGATCGTCTCCGTTGCTGAAATTCACAATATGCGTGATGGGTCGTTTACAGTTTCCCAGTTAATGTGGGCACGGGGAAATCAAACGATTTGGACGATGCCAAACGTGTACGCGCTCGGGTCAGACTTAAGGGTAGCGGACGGTTGTCGCGCGCTCGAAGCCTTGCGTGTGATTCATGATCTTGACGGCTTATTTCAAAACCTGCGCGGAGCGCGTGACCGTTTGCGAAGGGGAATCGTGGCATCCGAGGAGCTTAAAGCTCGGATAGGAGAACCAAAAGTGCAGGCACACAGCGCCGCCCGACTTGAAGTGCAGGAAGATACCAATCCGATTCGCCCTGCCGAACGGCGTTATGTGCAAGAGCACGGGCCAGAGGCATATTCGCAGTTGATTGCACGCTTGTTTGAAGAACTGTTCCCGACCGAGTGAAAACCCGCCCATGACCGTTTCCTCGTGCCGTGCCAGCTTTCGCCGGGCCATGCCTCCAGCGGTTCAGAGGGCATGGAGCAGCGGTCCATTCATTATGGCTGCCTTTCACCCCCCTGGTTGGTGTCATCTGCGCAGTCGGCGCGGTGATTGCCTTGATTGCCGTTATCCTAGTTGACAGTGCGCCCTCGATCTGCAAGGTCAGCAACTCACACTCGGGTTCCCACCGCACCCCTTAAGGACCATCCGCGTGTGACAAGTTACGAATTCGCAGGATGAATCCGAAGTTCCTGCGAAGTGACGCCCGATCCTGAAACCGGCACTCCAACAATTCCCCCACAAATTGTGTTTCGCAAACTCCGATGTTAGCATCGAAGAGAAGGTTATTCGACGCATTGGTGGAGGTTTCATGTCGCATAAAGAAGGTGGAACTGGCATTGGATGGTTTTTGGCAGGATTGGGCCTCGGAGCGGTTGTAGGCATTCTATTTGCGCCGCAGTCCGGCAGCGAAATGCGCGAAGTCCTGCTCTCCAAAGCGGATGAGGGCAAAGAATTCGTGCGCAATCGGGCACGCGAAGCTCGCGAGCACGCATCGGATTGGATGGATCGTGGGAAGGATGTCCTGAGCCAGCAAAAAGATCAGATACGTTCCGCCGTGGAAGCCGGTAAACAGGCGTACCGCGAAACCACCAGCGCTGTCGCCGATGGTGGTGCAAAGAATTTGTAGTTCAAAGAGCGTCGCGCTAAGTGAAAGGTGAGCGAACCCCTATGGACCCAATTACGGTCTTTATTGGCGTTACGATGGTTGCGGTACTGCTTCAGGCTTTTGTTTTGGTCGCAATGTACCTTGCCGTCCGTAAGATTGGCGCCAAAGTGGAGTCGCTGGCTACGGAAGTTCAAGATAACGTCTTGCCGAAAGTCTCATCTTTGGCGACTGACATGAAGGATAAAGTTCTTCCAGCCGTGGATACCGCGCATGCCATGTTGATCGAGTTAAAACCCAAGATTGAGACTGTAGTTGACGATGTCAGCAGCACTACCTCTATGGTTCGCGCTCAAGTAGTGAGAATTGATGCCGCACTCACCGACGTGGTTGATCGCACACGATTGCAAGTCATCCGGGCGGACGAAATGGTAAGTCATACCATGGACAAGATTGAAGAAACCGGAGACATGGTTCGCAAGACAGTGGTTTCTCCGGTTAAGCACATCTCTGGCGTAGTGCGCGGAGTCAGCACAGGCTTTGAAGTCTTTTTCGGAGCCAAGCGCCGGCGCCGAAATGGCAACGGAGTTTCCCAGGATGAGATGTTTATCTAAGATCGCACAAACTTCCTCTTTATTTCTCGCGTTCATTTGACCTGAGCGTAGCTGCGGCCTAACATAACCGAACCTTGTTTCGGATCCGAAATGATATCCGTTCCATCTTCGTGAACGCCGTCTGCTGCAAACCATCCTGGCGGCAATATTCGCGAATCCTGCTCTCGGGTGTTTATCTTCTACTGTTCTTAACCGCGTCGCCCGCTCAGGATAAGCCCCGAACCGGCACAGAACAGTCCATTGGGCAGAACTCTCCTTCCAATGTAATCTCCCCCGACAAAGCTCTTCCTCAAGACCACGGTGCGGCTGGCCTCAAGGAACTGCTATTGCGCTTGAATACCACTGCCCGTTTGCTGCAAATAGATGCTCATCCAGATGATGAAGATGGCGGGATGCTGACGCTCGAATCGCGCGGCAAAGGTGTGACTACAACCTTGCTGACTCTTAACCGTGGTGAGGGCGGACAGAACCGGGTCGGCAGCAATCTTTTCGACGTGCTCGGAGTTCTGCGAACGTTGGAGGTGCTGGCCGCGGATCGTTACTATGGCGTCGAACAGCGATTCACGCGAGTCGCGGACTTCGGATTCTCAAAGACTCCCGAAGAAACATTTCAAAAGTGGGGAGGGCACGACATTGCACTGGGCGATATCGTGAAGGTGATCCGGACGTTTCGGCCTGACGTGCTTATTGCGCGCTTCAGCGGCACGGAACGCGACGGGCACGGGCATCATCAGGCGTCGGCAATTCTGACCAAAGAAGCATTTCGCGCCGCTGCCGATCCCAAACGCTTTCCCGAACAAATCAGCGATGGGCTTTTGCCCTGGCAGGCCAAGAAACTGTACGTAGGCAACGTCTGTGGATTCGGAGCCAATACCTGCCCGGATGAAAATTATACCGTGAGATTAAACACCGGCGAAGTTGACCCAGCGCTCGGAATGTCCTATGCGCAATTTGCCATGGAAGGCTTACGGCATCAGCTGTCGCAAGGCGCGGGCGGATGGTCAATCAGCCCCGGCCCTCGTTATACCTACTACAAGCTGGTGGATTCGGTTCTGCCGAAAATCTCAGAGGGCCATGAAAGCAATTTTTTGGACGGCATGGATACGACTTTGCCAGGACTGGCGAAGCGCCTTGGAGACGACAGCAATAAATTGCCGAGTTTCCGCTCCATATTGAAAGAGATACAAACTGAGATAGAGACTGCATCCCACGAGAGTGATCGCTCCCCCGAACATGCCGCGCCATCTCTTCTCTCGGCTCTAAATCATTTTGAGGTGCTAATTCAGTCGGTGGAAACGAGTTCGCTCGATCCGCGCCAAAAACTGGACCTACTAACGGTGCTGCGGGACAAACACCAGCAGTGTGAAACCGCCGCGAATCTCGCAATGGGCATTTCGTTGGACGCAAACGTAGCGCCCCCAAAGGGATCGCCGTCTAAAATGCCGTCTGAAGCCGATGCGTTGACAGTTGTATCCCCGGGCCAACGATTGACTGTGTTGGTGAAATTTCACAATGCTTCCAGGTACCCACTCAAGATCGAGAAGCTGTCAGTTGAATCGGCTCAAGATTGGGTTACCGGTACTTACAAAGGAGACAATCGCAATTTCGTAAAATCTGGCGAAGACTTCTATGCCAACTTCCGTTTAAAGGTTCCCGCGGATGCGCCTGTGACACGACCCTATTGGCACAGGGACTCTCCAGAAACAGAGAGCATCAATACAGTTGATGGTGAGAATTACGTGACGCTCCCTTTGCCGCCTCCGCCTCTCAGAGTTGAGGCTGACTATCGCATAACAGGCCGTGCGGATCTTGCGATTGAGGGATATCAGGTAAAGGGAACCGATGGCCCCGCGGGGGCGATTACGGCGACCGTCCGGGTTCCATTCCTTGAGAAGGATGGTAAAGAGCGTGATCCCAAACTGGCGGTTGCGCCTGCTTTCTCAGTAATGCTTGAGCCAGGAACGCAGGTCATTGCTACGGGCGAAAGCCCCAGCAAGACCGTAAAAGTTGGAGTGCGCAGCAATATCGCTGGATTAACGAAGGGTATGTTACGGCTGGATGTCCCGCAAGGCTGGAAAGTCGAACCTCGCAACGTAGCCGTGAATTTTCACGATCGCGGCGAGAAACAGGATTTCGAATTCACAATCGTTCCCGACAAACTGATAGAAGGAAGAGCAGAACTCCGCGCCGTTCTTGAGTCTGGCGGCAGGCGCTTCGCTGAAGGTTATACCCTTGTGACGCGGGAAGACATTGGCGGCTTTTATTACTATCAACCCGCAGTGCAGCGGGTCAGCATGGTGGACGTCAAGATTCCACCCGGTTTGAAAGTTGGCTACATCATGGGAGCTGGCGATGATATTCCTACCGTATTAGAGCAAATTGGAATGAACGTAACCATGATTCCGGCGGAAAAGCTGGCGAATGAAGATTTGTCTAAATATGGCACGATCATACTGGGCATTCGAGCGTACGACACGCAACAGGATTTGGTTACGAACAACGCAAGACTAATGGAATACGTCTCGGATGGGGGAACGCTGGTGGTGCAGTACAACGCGGGTACTGGCGACTTTAACCGGGAGAATCTCACCCCCTTTCCCGCCGAGCTAAGCCGGCAGCGAGTCACGGTCGAAGAGGCTCCAGTGGATATCCTTGAACCGCAGGACAGCGTCTTTCATTATCCAAACCAGATTACTGCGAGCGACTTTGACGGATGGGTGCAAGAGCGTGGACTTTATTTCATGGATCAATGGGATGACCATTTCAAGCCGCTGCTTGCCTGTCACGATCCGGGGCAAGCGCCGCAGAAAGGCGGCCTCTTGCGCGCACAGTACGGCAAGGGCGTTTACATCTACACCGGGTACGCGTTTTTCCGGCAATTGCCGGACGGAGTTCCTGGAGCAGTTCGCCTGTTCGTGAATTTGTTGAGCTCCGGACATGAAGTAGCGGCCCGGAACGTGAATGCTCGAGCGGCTGCGCACTGACGTCACGACGAAGCCGCTGTCCTCACGTGATCCCTGATGATGTCCACCTCTTCTCAAACAGCCGAGTCTTCTCCCAAGTTGATTCGTGGAATTGGTCTGAGCAGCGCAATCGCCCTCAACATGACCGACATGATTGGGGTCGGACCTTTTATCACGCTGCCATTGATCGTGGGCGCCATGGGAGGCCCACAGGCGATGCTGGGCTGGATCGCTGGCGCAATTTTTGCCATGTGCGATGGCTTAATTTGGGCGGAATTAGGCGCCGCCATGCCAGGTTCGGGCGGCTCGTATCATTATTTGCGGGAAATTTATGGAAGGAACCGCCTGGGAAAATTGATTTCTTTTCTTTTCATCTGGCAACTTTCTTTCAGCGCCCCTCTCTCTATTGCCTCCGGTTCGATCGGGCTGGCTGGGTATGCTTCATACTATTGGCCCGCCCTGGACCGCCGATACGCTTATCACGACTGGAGTACACAAATTCCGCTCCTTGGTCCGCTAAATCTTCACTGGATGATTTCTGGCGCAACGCTTCTGTCGGTTGGAGTGGTTACAGGCGCCGTATTTCTTCTGTACCGCAAAATAACCAGCATTGAATGGTTATCGAAAGCGCTGTGGCTCGGAGTGATGATCACTATCGGCTGGATTATTTTCGCTGGGCTGACTCACTTTGACCGGTCGCGCGCCTTTACTTTTCCAGCTGGTGCATTCACGCTATCGCACAATTTCTTTTTAGGGCTGGGATCGGCCATGCTTATCGCCACATACGATTATTGGGGCTACTACAATGTCTGTTTTCTCGGCGATGAAGTCAAAGATCCCGCAAAGACGATTCCCCGTGCGCTTTTGCTATCTATTCTTCTTACCGCATGTCTATACATAGTGATGAATATCTGCATACTGGGCGTTATTCCGTGGCAGGAGATCGTCCACCCAGCACATTTTCAGAGTGGATTCTACGTCGTCTCGCTTTTCATGCAGAGAATCTATGGCCCCTGGGCCGCGAAACTGATCACTGCTTTGGTGATGTGGACAGCGTTTGCTTCCGTGTTTTCTCTTCTATTGGGATATTCTCGCGTTCCCTACGCTGCTGCTCTCGATGGAAATTATTTCCGCAGCTTCGCGAAGGTGCATCCCAAATATCGGTTCCCTCATGTCTCACTTCTAGCTCTGGGTGGCGTTACGTTATTATTCTGTTTCCTTCCATTGGTGGACGTGATTGCAGCCCTGGTAGTCATTCGCATCACGCTTCAGTTCCTCGTGCAGGCGATTGGACTGATTGTTCTGCGAATCAGAGATCCCAATCTGGTTCGCCCATTTCGGATGTGGCTCTATCCATTAC
>PNAR01000326.1 GCA_003169715.1 Acidobacteriaceae bacterium
TCTGAGCGATGTCCTCCATGAAGTGAGTCGTACGACGGGAGCTGCCCTCGAAGTACCCGTCGGGAGCGCCACGGAGCCAGTGTTCGCCAACATCGGGCCAGGATCGGTTCGAGATGTTCTCGTGAAACTTCTTAATGGCACCAAGTTCAATTATGTAATGCTGGGTTCCCAAGACACCTCCAGCGATCTTAAGAAAATCGTGTTGACCCCATCAGACCAAGCCACCGAAGTTGCGGAAAGCGCCGCGCCAGCCATGCCAGAGCCGCCTGCCAAAGCGGCACCGCAGTCTCTGGAAGAGAGACAAGCGGCTTTTACGGCTGCGGTTGAAAATTCGAAGGCCGCTGCAATGCAGAGAGCCGAAGAGAAATATGCGGACTTGGCCGCGAAAGGCCTTCTTCGAACCCCTACTCCACCTCCAGATTCTTCGGGGTCTTCATCTCCGGCCGCCAATCCGCCAGCGCCAGAGTCCCCAGCTCCGGACTCGGGCGACTCTTCAAACCAATAGCGCTTCCGTACATTCCAGGGCCCTCTCTATTGTTGTCTGCCAGCATTTCAGGCTAGGCCAGAAAGGTAATAGTGAAAGCCCAAGATCGAGGCTACAGTTCCGAGTGTGCGTCCTCAGGCTGAATGCGCCCACGCCAGGCGCGGCCGCCTCAAAACGGAGATTACTTCGATGAAGAATATAGTTCGCCATATCCTGCCCGCTCTGACTGTAGTCCTGGCCATTGTCATGGCTGCTGGTGCTTCTTTCGCGCAAGTTCAACAACAAGATGACGATGTATTCAGCACAAACTATTTTTCCAATAACACCACGCCGGGAGCGCCGCCTGCAACGCTGCGTTTCACGGAACATGGCGTTCCAGTCCTCGTGGGCCTGGGCCAGCAATACTCCGCCACCGAAGAGTGCGCCATGATCTACGTCTATGCTGCGGATCAACAGTTGGCGGAATGCTGCGGTTGTCCCGTCAGCACCAACGGTCTGGTCCACGAGAGCGTACAGAAGGACCTCTTGGGCAACACGCTAACCCGAGTTGTGCCCAATGAGGGCGTGATTCAAATAGTCTCCGGGGGTTACATTTCCGCTGGTAACTTTGGTATTTGCGATCCCACCGACTTCGAACCCACTCCCGAGATAGACTCTTGGGTCACCCATGTCCAGAACAAGGTCGGCGCCTCGTTCCCGATTACCGAGAGTCGAGGGGACGAAGAATTGCTGAGCGCGGACGAGCTCAGTACCCTGGAATCAGATTGCTATGGTGCACAAAGACTGGGCAGCGGATTTGGGGTTTGCTCTTGCAATACGGAAGCGCCCAAGTAGCTTTTGTTGCTGAATGGCGGGCGGCTCCCGTTCGCCATCGGCTTTTGACGTCAAGTTTGCTTGCCATTTCCTTCAGGTCCTTCACGGTCAAGGTCCTTTAAGCCTCTTCGGGGTTGCCGCCCAAAGGCCCGCCAGCCCCCAAGCGCAGTGGGGATTAGTTCTTTTGGCTAATGCTATTGGGTAATTGATGAACTAACCTAATGGAATTAGCTTTACAACCTAGTGATTTAGACTAAGCCACACGGGTAATTGTAAAGATTTAGAAACACGATACATTTCTGACTGCGCGTCCTCAGCTGAATTGTCCCCTCCCCCCAGCCGGCAGCGCCTCAAATAGGAGGATCCTCAATGAATAAAGTAATCTGTCGTTTTCTGCCCGTACTAACGATCGCTTTGGTAATCGCCCTTGCATCCGGCGTTGCCGTGGCGCAAATCGGTGGCCCAACAGGGGAAGAATTCACCACCAACTACTTCGCCAACAACACCACTTCGGGAGCCCCACCGGCAACGTTGCGGTTCACTGAGCATGGATCAGTCGCCCCGTTAGAGTGCGCCAACATCTATGTCTACGCCGCAGACCAGCAACTGGCGGAATGCTGCAGTTGCCCGGTCAGCGCTAACGGCCTGGTACACGAGAACGTCCAGAAAGACCTTCTGGGCAATACGTTGACTCGCGTTATCCCGAACGAAGGCGTGATCCAGATCGTCTCCAGCGTCGACACCGGCGTTTGCGATCCCACCACGTTCAACCCTGACATCGCCCCAGAGGTAGACTCTTGGGTAACCCACGTCCAGAATAAGGTCGGCACTGCGTTCCCGATTACCGAAGACCGCGGCGACGAAGAATTCCTGAGCGTGCCCGAAATCCTGACTCTGCAAGGGGACTGCTACTTTGCAACGAGACTGGGTAGCGGATTTGGTGTCTGCTCTTGCAATCCAGAAGCATTGAAGTAAATTCTATGGCCGAATGGCGGACGGAATCCTGCCCGCCATTCGGTTTTGCAATTCTCTTGCCGCGCCAGCAGCGGCAATTTCTACCAAACCTGGCGCGGTTTTTTAAAAAATAAATGATTCGAACGGGGGGAGTTCAGCAAATGAAATACGTATCCACGATTTCCGCACTCATCATAGGTTTGGCGGTTAGCTTCACGTTAAACTTAGCCGCACAACAAAACAATCAGGATAACAACAGTGTAGTTGCAAAGGTAGGCGGAACAGATGTGACTTCCGCCGATTTTGAAAAGAAAGAAGCGGGAGATCTGCTACAAGCGCGCTATACGATGTACCAAAGCGAACGTAAAGTGCTCGATCAATTCATTGACAATCAACTCCTGGAAGCGCAGGCGAAAAAGGAAGGATTGACGGTTGATCAGTTACTGGAGAAAGAAGCCTACAAAGGAATCAAAGACCCCACCGACGACCAGCTGGAGGTCTTTTACGAAGGTCTAGACAAGGAGAGCCAGCCATTTTCAGCAGTCAAGGACCAGATCCGGGATCACATCCGCGAGCTACGCCGTAGTAAGTCGCGCTCAGCATGCATGGAGTCTCTGCGTGCAAAGGCCAACATCAAGATCATGCTCGCGCCGCCGGCAGCCGATGTAGATGCGCAAAGCGCCAATGTCCGCGGCTCGAAAGACGCCCCGGTAACATTAGTGGAATTTGCGGATTACCAATGCCCTTATTGCGCGAAGGTAAACCCGGTCCTGCTTGCTATCGAAAAGGAATATGGAAATCGACTAGCGGTGGTCTTCAAGGATTTTCCTCTGCCGATGCATAAGGACGCGGAAAAAGCTTCGGAAGCAGCCCGCTGCGCTGGGGAACAGGGAAAGTTTTGGGAATACCACGACCTTCTCTTTACCAGCCGCCAAACGGATCTTCCAGGCCTGAAGAAGCAAGCAGGAGACCTGAAGCTCGACCAGGCTAAGTTTGATACATGCCTGGATTCCGGTTCGCAGGTTGCAGCTGTGAAAAAAGACCAGGAGGAAGGTACGCGGCTTGGCATTACTGCAACGCCGAGCTTCTTCATTAACGGTCACTTTTTCAGCGGAGCCGCAGACGCCAAGACTATCGAGGAACTTATAGCCATGGAAATGCCTGCCTCTTCGTCTGCCGGTGCTTCGACCGCCGTCCCCCCGACCGCAATCGCCCAAGCATCTGCATCGGGAAAGTAGTTTCGTTTACTCGGACATCCTGGGCGATCCCCCCGTCCGGATTTCCGAGTTAAAGATTTTCCGAATCAAAGATTTTTCGAGTTAAGGATTGTGGTGGCCGCCTATGATCAGCATTGCCAGAAAGCTACTTCCCGGAATCGTGATTGCTCTCATCGTGGTTACTGCGACCTTTGCGGCCGGTAGCCCTCTCGTCGTTACCGCTACTCCGACGCCAATAAGTGCCATGACTGCGGGGACAACGCAACAGTTTTCAGCTACGAATTCGGGCGGCGGATTAGTTCGAGTTTTTTGGACTGTTTCTGGAGTCGGTTGTGCGGGTTCTGGCTGTGGCAATGTAACTTTTTCGGGCCTCTACACCGCTCCTTCGCACATCTCTAGTCCCATTCTGGTGAGTGTTACAGCTATTTCCAGCACAGATTTTACCAGCACAGGCTCAGACACCATAACCATCAATCCAGCCGGGTCACAGGGATCAGGCGGAACTACGGTTAGCATCACAGGCCCTCTCCAATTAGCTGCGGGTGCTTCGCAACCATACTCGGCGACGGTTCTAGGACCAGCGAACACGACGGTCACGTGGAGCGTGGGAGGAGCCGGCTGTAGCGGAAACTGCGGCACAATCACGCAGGGCGGTCTTTATACGGCGCCCACGCCCCTGTCCAGCACCGAGTCTGTGATCATTACTGCAACTTCTCAGGCCACCCCATCAGCGGCGGCTTCAGTGACAGTTCAGTTGTTACCCGTGACCGCAGTCACGATTGCTCAGTTCAATCCTCAAATGACCGTCGGAACCTCTCAACAGTTTGTCGCCACAGTAACGGGTACTTCCATTCGGACGGTGAAGTGGAGCGTTTCTGGGGCCGGGTGCTCTGGGTCTTCCTGCGGCACAATATCTTCTGCGGGACTTTACGTTGCGCCTGCCAAGGTGGCATCCACACTGAATGTGACCGTGAAAGCCACCGCGAATGCAGATCCGTCGAAGTTCGCTACGGCGGCAATTGCCGTGGGGCCAATCGTGACTGTATCCGTCTCGCCGTCCGGGGTTTCGCTGTCGGTAAATGTTCATCAGCAGTACAGCGTGTCGGTCACCGGCGCTGCTAACAACGTCCAATGGAGTATCACTGGCTGTAATGATCCGTATCCGGCCTGCGGCATGATTTCAGCGATAAACGCAAACACTGCGCTATACCTGGCTCCCGCCACTGTACCGAGCCCCGCAACCGTAAATGTAACTGCTACTTTAGCTACGGATACTAGTAAGACGGGTTCCGCCAGCGTCACAGTCGTCCCGGCCAACAATAGCCGGTTGAATGGACAATTTGCCTTCTTGTTTAAGGGGTTCGATTCGGCTGGAACTTATCTGGCTGCGGGTAGCTTTATCGCTGACGGCAGCGGCAATCTGACGAGCGGAATGGAGGATATCAATTGCGGCGCTGGCCATCTGGATCCCATTTGCGTCTCAGGACCAGTTCTCGCTCAGACCTTTACCGGCTCCTATACGGTCAATGTGGATGGGCGCGGCACTTTCACAATCAATCCCGTTAGCGGACCAAGTTACACCTTCACGCTCGCCGTGGAATCCTCGAATGCGAAAGCTCGCTTCATCGAGTCTGACTCCACCACTAGCGGCATTCGCGGTTCTGGCGTTCTTGAGCAGCAGACTCCGGCGGCCTTCGCGACCTCCGCTTTGAGTGCTCGGTATGCGTTCAGTCTTGCCGGCCTCGATTCAGCAGGCAATCCCATAGCAGCTATCGGGGCAATGAGCTTTCTGCCACCATCCCCATTCAACGTTAATCCCATGATTTCGGCCGGTGTAGTGGATATCAACGATAACGGAGTGTTGCGTTGCTACCCTACGGACTCGACCTCTAACCTCTCGCCTTGCTTTTCAGCGACACAGAGCAATCCGCTGTGTCTTCCGTCTGGGACACAGAATTTCTGTGGAACTTATAACGTCTCTTCCAACGGGCGTGGCACGGCTAGCTTCACCATTCAAGGCTTTGATGGGAACTCCGCCGATTCAAGCACGTTCAATTTCAGTTTGTATGTTATTTCGTCCGGGGAATTCTTTATCATTTCACTGGACGACCCAGGATTAACCGCGAATCCCGTATTTAGCGGACAAGCACTTCAGCAACAAGTCCCGGCAGGCGGAGCAATTCAACCAGGTCTGGCCGTTTTCAGTTGGTCGGGAATGGCTCCGACAACTGCAATACCTCAGGCCGCTATCGGCCAGGTTTCGATATTCAACGACGGCATGAGCATGACTAGCTTTGATTACGACCTTAACACCGGCGGAACAATGACCTGGTTGAACGGCCAGGGTGGTTGCAGCACTACAAACAAAAAAGGGAAAGTCGTTCCCAACGGTTCTTGCACCTATGCCATTCAACCCAACAACGACATTGTGTTTTCCACTACCGCCCCCAGCAATAACCAAGTTCTTCGCATTTTCCCCACGGCGACGAATACAGGGTTCTTGCTCGGGCCGTTGCCCTCAGTAACTGTCGGCAAAATTGAACCGCAAGTACTGGGATCTCCGTCTCCATTCTCGTTCGGTTCTGATCTAATGAGTGCGGCAAATGCCCCCCTGCTTTCCGGCGTGGGCAGTTTGGCTTATCCCGTTGGACCAACTGCTGCAATAAGCGGGAGTGCAGATCAAGCTCTAACTTCAGGGTTTACTCCAGATCTTCCGTTTAGCGGTATCTATAGCCCGACGGCTCTTCCCAACGGTCGCGCCTTTATGTACCTGAATTCCACAAATGTATTGACAGTGGATTTCTGGGTAGTTACGGCTAACAAAATGCTTGGCCTTGACGTTGATCCTGGTGCTCCCCCCACACTCATCGTATTTGAACACTAGGTCCTACACCGCCGTAACAGGTCACTTGGATTCTTCGTTGGCTGGAGAGTTCAATCGTGCGAAAATAACCACCTGGAGAGTGCCATGAAGAGATTTGCTTTTACGTTGTGCGTAGTGCTCGGGCTTTTGGCGAGCGCCTTTTGCGATGAGGCTGCAACTGTGTTGCTGGAAAAGGCGAAAGCGGGAGATGCCGCAGCCCAGGCGGAGGTCGGAAACATGTATGCAATTGGCCGTGGTGGCCTCCAACGCGATGGCCAGGAAGCAGTGAAGTGGTTCACAAAGTCCGCGGAGCAGGGCAACGCCGACGGCGAATACTTTCTTGGGGTCATGTATGACATCGGTCGCGGCGGCCTTTCGAGGGACGTTCCCACTGCCATAAAATGGTACGATCTTGCCGCAAAACAGGGAAAGGTTGAAGCCCAATTTGCCTTAGCGCGGATTTACGATCTTGGCCGTGGCGTGCCGCAAGACTCCGTGACGGCAGCGAAATATTACCAGCAAGCTGCTGCCAAAAACGAACCAACAGCGGAGCTGAGACTTGCGCAAATGTACGAAACCGGCCTGGGCGTCGGCCAGGACTACACCGCCGCCATGAAATGGTACATGAAGCTCGCTGGCAACTCGGCGGATGCCCAATACAAAATCGGCTACTTCTACGAGCAGGGTTTCGGCGTACCGAAAGACAGAGCCAAGGCCATGGAGTGGTACCGCAAGGCTGTTGCGAACGGCTCCGGGCCGGCCATGACCGCACTCAAAAAGATGGAAAACTAATCACGCCTGCGCCTGCGCCTGAATCTGAATTAGCGGTCCTGACGGAACCGCCCGCGACCTCAACAGCATGTTGGCGCTGGGAATTCCGGTGCGATGGAATGATTTTTCGCAGTCGGCAGTTGAAGGTCCCCGCATGCTGCCTTCCATGTAGGCTAGGCCCGGACATCTGCTGCATGTTCCGACGTGAGAGCAGGTTGAGCAAACCGGAAGGTGCTTGGCGCGAATCGAACGGACTTCCTTCAGCTCATTCGAATTTCTCCATATATCAATAAATTTCTGCTTCCGCAAATTGCCGCTGGGCAGTGGAAACTGCACGCATGGAAATACGTCCGCATACGGAGTGATATAGCAGGAAGTGTGTCCCGCGCTGCACGGATACCCTTCCATCACGTCTTCATCCGGAGCTGGCGGCGGCGCACAATACTCTTCCACGTTTCCCACCAGCGCTTCGTTACGGAATATTTGAGGAAGCTCCGACCCCGGAATGCGCAACCGTAGAATCGAAGTGTCTCCATCCATCTTGGGCGTGATGGTTGGATCCAAAGTATAGTGAACGCCTAGCTCCTTGGCTAAGGCCATCACGCCTGCACTGTCGCGAGAATTCACCGTCATCAAGACGTTCGCGATGGTGACTTTCAGACTCTGTTCCTTTAGGAAACGAATAGCCTTGACCGTGCGCTTCAACGAGCCCGGCAGTTTGGTGATGGCATCATGAACTTCGGGACGATGGGAATAAACGCTGATCTGAATCTGCTCGACGCCAAGCTCACGAATTCTCTTCGCTTCCTTTTCTTTGATCATTACAGCATTGGTTTTTACCTTGACGTTGAAAAGAAGGTTGCGGGCGTAGGCAACAATCTCAAAGAAATCACGCCGCATAAGCACTTCGCCGCCGCTTAAGGTCAGGAAAAATACTCCAGCGTCCGAAAGCTGATCCAGGATGTCGAAAATCTCAGCCGTGGTCATCTCCCCATGATCATCGTGATCGAGATAGCAATGGACGCAGCGCTCATTGCAACGGTAGGTTATGTCGAGATGTACGCTAATGGGAATGCCCAGCCCCAGGGCCTTTTGGTTCATCTCAGTGAGAAGACTCATTCAGCTCTCTTCCTTTTCGGCCCCACGCCGGGCACGATGGCGGAACTTCTCGCAACGTGTTTTGCTCCATCAGTTGCCTGCCAGGCCTATTGTCTCCCAAACTCGTTCGTCCGGCACGAATACTAATCTGCGCACCGGAACCCTTTCAACGAAATTGCAAGCGGATTGAAAGACCAAGTTTACAAGCTCGGAATCGCCCGAGAAAAACAAAATGTTTCGAAGCAGCAAACGGGTTGCTTCTTCTGGAGAAACACTCTCAATCTGATTTCGTGGACCCTGTTCCAGAAGGAATAATGCGGCTATTGGCGCCGACACATTCCTCCCCGGCTGCGACAGTTCGCCGGCGAAGGGAGTGCCAAACGCTCGATATCCGGAGCCGTCGGGTCTTACGTAAGAGATTTCGTCGGTAAGTAAGGTCACATCTGAAGGCGCCAAGCGTGAGATAGTAGTCTTACCCGCGCCCGAAACTCCGGCAAACAAGAATGCGACTCCATTGCGAACAGCACTCGCGGCATGGACTAGAAAACCGCCCTCTTTCGCGAGAACTAAAGAATGGACAATACGCAGTACCGTATCCGGCGAATATGGATTCGAAGACTGACGAATATGTCCGAGGCCCGTGCGAGGATCCCATTCCGCGTGAAAATCATTTCTCACGAAGGTCCATCGGCCTGCTCCCATCTTCACTTGGAGGTCCTGTTCCGAATCAACGTCGGCCGGGTGCTCAATTAATTCGAGCTTGAATCGAGCATGCGGCCGCCGTGAAGGCTTCACAAAAGGCGCGTACCGATCTTTAAAAGCCTGCTGGAGGGCACAATCTTCAGTTTGTAAAGCTATTGCAGTGCCGCCTATCTCAACCACGATCGAATGGCTGACGGCTGCTGTGCTGGGATCATCCATTATCCCTGCGGCCAATCGCGTTGGGCGTTGTGGTTGTGGCTTCAAAAATACCGCGCGAAGTGAACAAAGGGATTCAACCCTCGTCGGATGCGAAATGAATGAAACCTCAGAGCCAGACTTCTAAGAGGGTCTGAGTGACATAACACCCATCCCGTCGCGCGCATAAGAGGCGTGAGTCTTCGCGCCGGGGTGATGATCCGGCCGCCGCGGCAAATGCTGGAGACACGGCCAAGTAACTGGCACTCTCTAACTTCGGGATCTGATTGAGGCATCGCATCTCCGCGCGTGATCCATTGCGCCTGATTTTTATTTCGTGACTTTTCGACGACTCGATGAACAAAAAAACTGTCATTCGCCTCATAAAGAACAATATCACCACAGACCACGGCGCCGACTGCGTGTCCTTCAACGCTCACGACGTCTCCGGGCCAAACGGAAGGAAGCATGCTTGTGCCTAGCACCCGGAGACGGATTGATTGCCCGGAGCGGAGGATAGCCTCTCCCAATTTTATTTTGTGTATCTCGTAAGTATCGGTTCCGGCGGGCATGAACTACAGAAAATTACGAGCTTTTCCGGTTAAACCTACATTGGCCTCTTGCTGGATCCGTCTTGCCGCAATGCAGGGCCATGGTCTCAAACACTTTCTCGAATTTGAAGGCAGGTTTTTCGTACTGCTTTCTTGGAGCGGCGGTTTGATCGAACAACTTCTTCTCAACGTTATCCGGATTCTTCTGAGTCATGAGGCCACTGACGCGCATTTCACGGCAAGTTGATGACGGCGCGCATCCGGGAAGTCTACAACATTTCTGTTTCAACGCGAAGGCTTATTGTAACGTAACCTGATTCAGCTTTACCGCCTGATGCTTGGTGTTATTAGAAAAGTAGATATTTGAAGCTTGCGGCTGCGGACTTACGTTGTCAATGATGATTGCGCTAACTCCGCCCGCTTCCGCTGTGGGATCGTTGATCCCTGGAGCTGCCGGCACGAATGGATTTGTTGTGATATCTGTGTAGCCAACCTGTCCTTGCGTCTTCATGCTGAAGTATAGGCGGTCAACGCCACCACTCGCCCATTCCGTCATTGCGGTACATTCATCCCGGGCTGCACCAAGAGATAGGGTCACAGCATCAATGGTGGTGTTCATGTTGCGGCTGGCGTCGAAACCAACCCGATAAAGAAAGGGATTGCTGCCGGTGTCATAGCCGCAGCTATAAAGAAACCATGGGCTGCCCGGCGTGTTTGTAGCCTGGGAATAATAGTTATCATTGAGCGCCGGAAGATGAATGCTGTGCACCCTTCTCTGCCCCAGGCTTGCCGTTCGCGGGGATGTGAAATTGGCCGTACCCGTCTGAACCACGACGGCATTCGCGCCATTATCGCCGGTGGCGACGTACAGAACCCCGTCGAAACCATCTACGATAGGCGGAGTAATAATTCCGCCGGTAACAGTACCGCTTCCAACCGTGAGCGGCGATCCGGTTATCGGAGTGCCTGTGGATACCGAAAATCCATAGAGCTTTCCGTCTGAACTACCCACGAAAATATTATTGCTGGCAAAATCGTATACCGGACTAGTCAAGATTTTCGTTCCCGCAGTCACGAATCCGCCTGATCCAAAGGTCGCGTCAATGCTGGGAGCTACCGGTGTACTCATGCAAGCCGGCAGTGTGCAAAAAACATTCTTGATCCGGTACAGGCGCCCGGTCGTCGTTCCAACATATGCGACATCGTTGACGTCGTCATAAAAAGGAGCCGAGCCAGTATCGCGTCCAGTCAGCGTTAGCGAAGTCATCTGATCCGGCCCCGGAGGGGCGGCTACAACTGTAGGCGCGATAGGAGCTGCTATGGTTCCGCTGTTAGCCGTCCATGCCAGAACGTGGAAGCTACTGTTCGGATTGGCATTGTCCACAAAAGCGATCAATTTACCATCGTCAGAGAGCACGACAGACTGAGTGATCTTGGTCCCAGTGTTGTAAGCAAAGTAGGTGGAGGCTTGTGCCCCGGCGCAAAACCCCCCTGGAACCCCGGTGTAAAGCTGATTGAATCCGATGAGATCCGCCTGCGTTACGCTGCCATTTACATTTAAACCAAATACGACAAAATCGTTCACGCAACTCGGGATCGCGAATATGTCGAAAGAATATTTTGCCGGATATTGATCTGCTGAAAGCGTCCCGCCCATATTGATTGCCCAATCGCTGTGGGGCCGTCTTTTTGTCTTCATCAAAGAGACGGAAGAACTCGACGTATTCTGGGCCAGCGGACTCGCGAACTGGTGCGCATGCCATCGCATGACCCAATTTTGCAGCAAGCGTGGGTTATTCCCGGCCTGGACTTGGGAAGCGGGTGTGCCCCCGGCCGTTACAACCGTGTGCGAATGGCTCCAATCCTGCACCATGCCGACATGAATCTTTCCAGTTTGAGCGATGCAGGCGCAGACAGCCCACACCAAAAGCGTTGAAGTGGCCAAAACGCGGAGGCAGGCTCGGGTCGAAACCAATCGGCAATAATTCATAAATTTCTCGGCGGGGATAGACTCGAAGTATATTCTCGTTCCAAAATGGGATCAACCCCTTTGGGTGCCTCTGGCGACGTTACCTAGGTTGTCCCCGCTAGGTTACTTCCCGGGGGAAGACCTTAGCGCCGAATTTTGGCTCATAGTTAACAGCGCTGTTCGCGCCAGGCGTTCAACTACGGCAACATCCCCACTGTCAAAGGCAAAGGGTTGCGTGGAGAAAACCTCCAGCAGTCCTACAATTTGACGTTCATATTGAATCGGCGCGGCCACAATTGAGCGTATGGCAAGTCCTTGGCACACGGCTGTGTCCACTCGCGGATCCGATGCTGCGTCGTCGCAGCGAACGGTGTTTCCGGTGCGAACACATCCTCCGGAAAAACCAATGTTCACATCCACTGTCGCTCCCAGCGCTGGCGCCGCGTCTCCAACGCTGGCTCTGCAAGTCAACAATCCATCGCTTGCGAGCGCAAGGGCAGCGCCGGTGGCGCGAGTCAGAGCTTGTGCGCGTTCAGCGATGACTTGCAAAGCGGCGTCGAGATCGGACCCGAGCGAATTGAACTCGAATTGAACCGTTGAAGCCTGTCGTTCGCCGCCTTCCGCAGCGGAACTCGACTCCGGCTCAAAATCAATAGATCGGGGTTTATGCGGAATCTCCGGCAACGCGCCTTGCAGGTCCGCCAACAATGATTCGTCGAGCGTAAACTTTGGCGTTTTGCGGCTGGGCTGCGTCGCGTTAATGGTTAGCCATTCCTGTAACCGCAGGCGCGCATCTGCTGGCAAATCGGAAAAGCGTATTCCAGCGCGGCCGAGGGTGTCCGCCCAAGCGACATAACCAGTCGTTTCGATACTGCCAGCCGGTTCCGGAAGACTGAGCTTCAGCGGGATGCCGCGGTTTGCATCAGGAGAAACAGGCGCCAGCATTGACAATCCCTGTTCGCTGAGATCAAGGATCATGCCGCTGCTGACGCCGTCAAAGATCGCAAACACAGGCGCCCGCATCTTGTGACGAACTGCGTTCCGCCTGTCTGGAATGATCTTCTGACTATCCATAGCGAAGAAGTTCCCGAGCGTACACGAAATCGTACAGCGAGGACTTACTTATTTACTATTCGATGGAGAGACGGGCATCCTCGCCCGTCCTGTCGGGCGGGGACGCCCGACGCTCCATCGCGAATAGGAATATGGATGTCGAGCGCGAACCAGCCTTTGCCCATTATCAACTGGAAATCTACGAACTTGAGGAGAAGACGGACTTTGTCGCTGGATAAACACGGTCATAGGCCTGATATTGCTTTCTTAGCACTGAGACGGCTGCTGCATCCGGGGCGACGCGAGTCTTAACTCGCACCACGGCCCTACAGGCATCGTCTACCGATGACCAGACCCTCGCCCCAACCCCCGCGAGGATCGCTGCGCCGTAAGCGGCTCCCTCTTCGGCTTCTACGATCTCCACTTCGTGTCCGTACACATCGGCTTGAATCCGCCGCCAGAGCGGAGACCTCGCGCCCCCGCCTCCCAAACGAATGTTATTCACTGGGACGCCCATTTCCTCGAAGATTGCGAACGTGTCTTTTAAGCTGAAAGCCACGCCTTCGAGAATTGCGCGGATCACGTGAGCCCGAGTATGCGATGCCGTGAGGCCCACGAGTGCAGCTCTTGCATTAGGATCGAGGTGGGGAGTACGCTCGCCCATCAGATAAGGAGTCCAGAGCAATCCTTCGCTGCCAGCCGGTACTTTGGATGCCTCGTCGGAAAGGCGCTCGTAGGGGTCGCGGCCGTCTTCCGGCCCCGCTCCGAACTGATCCCGAAACCACCGCAGCGAAAGACCCGCTGCCTGGGTGACTCCCATCACGTGCCATCGCCCCGGGATGGCGTGGCAAAAAGTATGCAGCCGCCCCTTCGGATCGAGTGCTGGGCGATCAGTAGCAGCGAAAACTACTCCCGAAGTTCCAATCGTAGCGCTTGCCGATCCAGGAGTGACAATACCCATGCCGGTTGCGCCCGCAGCTTGATCCCCCGCGCCCGCAACGACGGGCGTGCCCTCTCTCAATCCCGTTGCGGCCGCCCCCGCATGAGATATTTGTCCACAGACATCTTGAGATTCGTAGAGCTTGGGCAGCAGCGATTCGTTGATCTCGGCCGCCTTTAAAACCTCACTCGACCAGCGTCTTTTCGCAACATCGAGCATCAGGGTCCCGGACGCATCCGCGACGTCGGTCGCCTTATCTCCGGTCAATCGGAACCGGACGTAGTCCTTTGGAAGCATTACAGAACGCACGCGAGCCCAGTTTTGGGGCTCGTTCTCTCGCACCCAAAGCAATTTTGTCAGGGTGAAGTTCGGGAGAGCAGGGTTGCAGGTAAGTTGTATCAGCCGCTCAGCGCCAATCTTCCGCGTAAGCTCTTCGCATTGCTTTTCGGTGCGAACGTCACACCAGATGAGAGCCGGACGAATTGGAGCATCGGCTTCGTCCAGCATAACCGCCCCATGCATCTGCCCCGAAAAACCAACGCAGGAAATATCAGCGTCGGTGAGATTTCCATTTGACAGCGCGCCGCGAACGGCAATTCCGCAGGCACGCCACCAATCCTCGGGATTCTGCTCCGCCCATCCGATCTTCGGAGATGCAAACGGTTCATGATTCTCAGTGGCGGAC
>PNAR01000102.1 GCA_003169715.1 Acidobacteriaceae bacterium
CGAAGTTCAGCAACTCTACAGCGTGAGTGACCGTCTTGACTCGCTGGCGGGACAACATCCTCTTGTCTCAGAAGCACTCATCGCGATCTCCGGGAGTGTTCGTAACACCGCTACGTTGCTGGAGGTTCTGGTCGCGACGAAAATGGCGCCGCGCTCCGGATTCGATCCAACCTGATTTGTTCTCTCTGTCCTTGTGCTTTGGGATTGCGCCGCGGAAACTAATCGTGAAGAACAATATTCAGCAGCGAACTGTGAACTTTCATGGCGCCCTCGCCATAGTCGACGAATCCTAACTCCCTAAACCTATTCATGAAAAAACTGACCCGCGACCGGGTTGTGCCTATCATCTCCGCCAGAGTCTCCTGACTGATCTTCGGGATTACAGTCTCGGGTACCCCGTCTTTGCCGAAATGAGCAAGCAAGAGCAGAACCCGGGCTAGTCTTTTTTCACTCGAATTGAAGAGTTGGTCAACTAGATCCTCTTCGTATCGGATGTTTCGTCCCAGGAGATAGGCTACGAACAAATCCGAGAACGTATGTTCCTGGTGGAGCGCAAGAATCATTGCTTTCTTGTCAATTTGCAGAAGTTCACAGTCCGTCATCGCGGTTGCAGACCCCATGCGTAACGGCTGTCCAGCCAGGCCACCTTCTCCGAAAAACTCTCTCTCGCTCAATATCCCCAGGGTTGCTTCCTTGCCAGTCTTGGATACGACCGTGAGTTTAACCTTACCTTCCTGGATGTAGAAGATTGAGTCAGCCGCGTCGCCCTGCGTAAAGATGGTTTGTTTCTTGGGAAAGGCCACGACTTTCCTGCCCTCGCCGATGGTGGCAAGAAATTCTCTTGGGTCGAAGTCGCGTTTCTTCCTGACCGGCAGGGCTGTCGCCATCAATACCTTCTCCTGACGGGAACTACACTCTTGAACATTTTATCAGAATCGTGATTTCAAATTATCAGAATTGTGGTTTCAAAAAATGTTCACTTTTGCTCACAATTGGAAAAACCGCTGGCGAATCCAGTGAAAACCCACTCTTTGGCTAATGTATTGAAAATGAGCAATGTTGAGCATTTTCCCAGATCGGGCCGTTGTATCGTATGGTGGTGAAAACCAAGGACCTTACCCTGAAACAGATGCTCTCCGTGCCGTGTCCTACGTGTGGCGCTCCGACCGGGCAGGCTTGTCAACTCCAGACGGGCGCCCCGCGCACCCAGCCACACCGTGATCGGAAACTTTCTGCAGCCGAGGCCGTCGAAACGAAGTCTCGCAAACGATAAACCGCCAGGAGGTCAGGCCTTCACTCCCGTCTTCGCAAGGCGGGGAACCCGAGCCGCCGAATGCCGCTCGGTCTTTTCTACGTGGCGCCGTTCAAACTACTACCGCTCATTTCTCATAATGCAGCAACGAGAACACCTCGTAGCCTTTCAACTTTTCCCGGCCTTTCAGGAAATCCAGTTCGACGACAAATCCCAACCCGCAGATTTCGGCGCCCAGCGAAGATGCCAGATGAGTCGTCGCCTCGGCAGTGCCGCCCGTGGCCAGCAAATCATCCACGATAATTACCCGCTGTCCTTTTTGAATTGCGTCTTTGTGAACTTCGAGCGTGTTCGTGCCGTATTCCAAAGCGTAATCGTATTTCGTAGTTGCAGCGGGCAGCTTCCCTGGCTTGCGCACAGGAACGAATCCCGCGTTCAGGCGATAAGCCAGCGCCGGACCGAAGATAAATCCACGCGCTTCCATCCCCAAAACCAGATCAATGTCTTTGTCGAGATAATGCTCGGCCAAAGCGTCAATCAGCGCTGCGAAACCGCGCTTATCTTTCAGGAGCGTGGTGATGTCGTAAAAGAGGATGCCCGCCTTCGGAAAATCCTGGACTTCGCGGATAAGAGCTTTCAGCGGTTCACAGTTGATGTTTGAACTGATCGGCAACGGTTTAGCGGACATTTACCAGGCTCCTTCGATTCGAAAATTAGTCAGTCCGGAAACAGGCTTGGCCTCGGATTCTTCGACAGCATCCACCCGCGCCGCTCGCGGACCCTCTTGCAATCGCGATCGCAAACCGGACAATTGGTCGCGGCTGCCGATCGCCAGAATTTCCACGCTGGAATCTGAATTATTGCGAACCCATCCAGCAATGCCAAGAGTGTGCGCTTCCCGTTCTACAAACCACCGAAACCCCACTCCCTGCACGCGTCCCCGAACGACAAAGCGGCGGCCTTCGGTGGTTTGCTCAGCAGTCATGCAGATATTCACAAGCGATGGAGAGACGGGCGTCCTCGCCCGTCCTGCCGGGTGCGATGCCCCGCGCTCTACGCTCTCGATAAGTACGCGCCTTCCGAAGTATCCACTCGAATCTTCTCGCCCTCATTGATAAATGCCGGAACCTGCACCACAAGTCCAGTCTCCGTCTTCGCCGGCTTCGAGACGCTCGACGCCGTAGCGCTCTTCAATCCCGGCTCAGTCTCTATAACAGTCAATTCCACGGTTTGAGGCAACTCGATGCCGACGGCTTTCCCATCAAAAAATTCGACTTTGATTTCAAGATTGGCGATCAAATAGTCAACCGCATCGCCGAGAATCTCACGAGTCAGGTGCGTCTGCTCGTAGTTGGAAGTGTCCATGAAGTAGTAGCTGTCGCCGTCGCTGTACAGAAATTGCATATCCACTTCATCAACATTAATTTTCTCAATCGGATCCGGAGATCGAAACCGATGCTCGAACATCGCGCCCGTCCGCAGGTTCCTCAACTTGGCCTGAATAAACGCCCGCAAATTCCCCGGCGTGCGGTGCTCAACGCTAAAGACCGAATGCAAATCATTATTATGCTTAATGATCATTCCAGGACGCAGTTGGGTTGCAGGAATACTCATTGATGGGAAAATCTCCTCAAATGATTGCTGTTAGCCGTCAGAGGCACACTCGTCTGGACGGAACCATCATTTTATATGGACAGTAGTGAGTTTGGGAAATGAGGACTGACCTTCGGAATCCTGGTGGCTTTGTGGTTTGCGGCGGGGGGAATGACTTTTATGATCTCGACCCTGAATACTGCCTACCACGTGCGGGAGGGACGATCCTTCGTGAAAGTGGGTGCGATTGCCGTCGCGTTGACCATCGCGATTTCGATTTGCCTGATGCTGGCCCTGGCAGTGGTCCTGATCGGAAGCTATCTTGCGAACGTCATTGGGGCGGCTTTGCACCTCAGCGAATTGTTTGTGTTGGGATGGAAAATCGTGCAGTGGCCAGCCGCGTTGTTTTTTATTGTACCTTCGTTTTCTTTGGTCTACTATTTCGGCCCTGATCTGAAGGAGCGGCACTGGTACTGGGTCACGCCGGGATCGGTTTTTGGCGTGATGTTATGGCTGGCGGCATCGGCAGGCTTTCGAAGCTACCTGCATTTTTTCAGCACCTATACCAAAACCTACGGATCGCTGGGCGCTGTCATTGTTTTGCTCGTATGGTTTTACGTAACAGGACTGGCGTTTTTAATTGGCGGCGAAATCAATGCCGCGATCGAACATGCCGCAGCATTGCGAGAGCACCCCGAGGCCAAGGCCCCAGGTCAAAAAGCAGCGTAACCGTACGCGGATAACCTTTCTACTGTCGCTCTTACTGTGCTAGTCCTGTGCTCGTCCACATATGATTCGCTACCCCCATGAGCTACGGATAGCCCGCCACACCGAGCCTCCGCTGGCATTCATCCAGGATGGCTGCCGTTCGAGTTGCCCCCACCCGGCTGACGCCAATCTCTTTCACTTCAAGAAGGATGTCTAAATCCCTGACTCCACCAGCGGCTTTGATCTGGACATGTGCGGGAGAATGTTTTCGCATGAGGCGCAAATCTTCCTTGGTTGCCCCCGTCGCGGCGTAGCCGGTTGAGGTTTTCACCCAGTCAGCGCCTGCCTCTCCACAAATTTCGCACAGCCGGATCTTTGCCGCTTCATCGTGAAATGCATTTTCAAAGATAACTTTTATCCTGGCTCCGCTGGCATGGCAGCGATCAGTGAGTTCCTGGATTTCGCGAGCGACGTAGGACCAATTTCCACTACGGGCTTGGCTGATATTGATGACTATGTCCAATTCCGTCGCGCCATCTTTAATTGCCTGTTCGGCTTCCGCGAGTTTGATGGAGGTATGGTGGCCTCCGTGTGGGAAGCCAACCGTGGTGCTCGGTTGCACCGTGCTTCCGGCCAAAAGGGCGGCACATCGGGAAAGATAGTACGGCATGATGCAGACGCTGGCTACGTCGTACCGAACCGCCAGCGCGCAGCCGGCCTCGAGTTCGGTGATCGTCAGAGCAGGACTCAGTAGAGAATGGTCAATCATTTTCGCTATATCCGCATATGTGTACGAGTTATTCATGGATTCCTTGATTTCATGCAAAAAAACCGAAGCCTGCGCGTAGCCCTGGGGCCGGATTGCATCATAGTGTCAGCAAAAGCTGCTTCTAAATTTAAGTGGGCAGGATACCAGCGAAATGATAATACGTGGCAGTCACCGGGCCCCGATAGTTCTGTTGATCGGATTCGTCGTCATCATTATCTCAATGGTCTTTCTTGGAGTTCATCACAGAAGAGGGAATGTGACAGAACAGTCCGCGCCCCTTCATCAACATTAGGTTTGTGCGCTCGCTATTGATCGCAACAGCCTGGGGTAGAGTAAACTCTTCGTGCGATTACCGATATCCATGTATTGTGCGGCAACTGGGTTAGGTTCTTTACTTACAAGGTAGCGAAGAAGAACACCAAAAGACCGAATAAAAAATAGAAAGAGAGAAAAAATGAAGAAACTCATTCTCCTGCTGGTTTTTGCAACCCTGGCGACGAGTCAAGTGATGTGGGCACAAGCGGAAAACGCCCAGTTAGATCAGCACGCGTTCCAGCGCGTTACGAAGGAGGTGCATCACGAGCTTCTGCTGCTTCCCTATTATGGCGTGTTCGATAATCTCGCCTACCAGGTCTCTCCTACTGGAACCGTGACCCTTCAAGGAGAAGTTGTGAATCCGGTCACCAAGTCCGACGCGGAGCGGGCGGTCAAAAATATAGAAGGCGTATCGAATGTCTCGAATCAGATAGAGGTTCTGCCTCCTTCACCCATGGACGATGGCATACGGCGCGCAACTTTCAGGGCCGTCTACGGCAATGCATCTCTTAGCGTGTATTCCATGAGGGCCATGCCCCCGATTCATATCATCGTGAAAAATGGTCACGTCACCTTGGTGGGAGCCGTCGCGCGGCAGATGGACAAACAAATGGCCGAAATGCAGGCCAAGTCTGTACCGAACGTATTTTCAGTTACGGATGAACTTCAGGTGGAAAATAACAAATAGTAGCTTGTAACAGTCGCGGTTCGGTCACGGCGGAGGTTCTGCTCTAAGCATGGGAACCTCAGTTGAGATCGAACCCGCGACTGTCCATTCGTCCCAAAGCCAACGGGACCACATCTACCTTCTATTTCTGTGTTCCCACACAGGGATCCCGTATTTGATTCTCACTCGAATCGTAAGCGAGAAAGTCGTCCGCTCAAGCGGTTTTCGCTTGACAACATTCCATGAGTCAACATATTGTTCGAGGCACAAATTTAATATGGGAGTAGGAATATAGTCCTCTACCGCCTAATTATTGCTCAATCTTTCTTTATGCAGACCCGGCTTTATTTAGATTCGGTTTATTTAGATCTGGGATTGGTGACTGAACCAGATGCGGCGAATTGATTTTACTAACACGCAGGTAGCGTCCAGCGAGACCGCGAGAGATATCAATCGCGGCGTGGTGCTTAACCTGATCCGGCGCAGGCAGCCGATTTCGCGGGCCAGTTTGGCACGGGTCTCCGGACTCCAGAGAAGCACTGTGTCGCTGATTACTGAGCAGCTCATTCGCGAGAGGTGGGTTGTGAAGGGACCGACCGGGCGGTTGCCGCGAGGAAGGCGTCCCACGTATCTAAGGCTGAACGATTCTCGCGCCATCCTGGTGGCGGACGTCCGTCCGATCCAGAGTACCGTCGCCGTGGCCGACGTGAATGGGCGATTTCTATCGCAGGAGGCTATGCCGACCCCATCCGATCCGCGAGTTGCAGCCGAAAACCTGGCCGCGAGGCTTCGCCACCAGATGCAACTGCATTCCGATCGCGTATTTGAGGGAGTCGGTATCGGCCTGTCAGGGCGTTTCGATCTGACAACTCAGCACGTGGTTTTTGCTCCGAATTTGAAGTGGTCCGAATTCGACCTGAAAGGGCCGATCGAAAAAGCTACAGGAATGCGGGTGGAATTGGAGAACGCAGCCAACGCCTGCGTCCTGGCCGAAGTTTGGTTCGGCCACACCGAGGATGTGCGCGATCTGGTGGTGGTCACCATTGCCGAAGGCGTGGGTACTGGGGTCTTCGCGAACGGCCAGCTGGTGCGCGGCTTAAATGGGATGGCGGGCGAGTTCGGGCACGTGTCACTTGATTCGAACGGTCCCGTATGCGCTTGCGGTGGGCGGGGATGTTGGGAGGTTTACGCTTCCAACCGAGCGGCCTTGCGTTATTACCATGAGGAGAGCAGTACCGCCAACGATATGACTTTCCAGGATCTGCTGGCACTCGCCGAAGCTGGAGATGCACTGGCGCTGAAGGCTCTCGACAAAATGGCGCACGCCATCGGGCGAGGGATGAGAATGATAGTCGCAGGACTGGCCCCGGCGGAAATCGTTGTGGTGGCCGAATTTAGCCGGCTGTGGGACAGATTTGGACCCGTGATAGAGGCCGAAGTAGCGTCAGGCGTTTTAATTGGAAAGGCGCCCCGAGTGAGGCCGGCCCTGGCTGAACCGAGCATGGCCCGTTTGCGGGGCACCGTAGCTCTTGTGTTACAGCGGCACTTTGCTCCTTCTGCCCATCGGTTGGAGGGTGAAAAGGCAGCGGGAACAAGGTCGAGAGGCCGGGCGATAGCCCGGCAGGCCGGGGTGATCTGAACTTTTGGCACCGCGACTCAGGGATTGAAATTTAGTCAGTTGAGATAATAGGAGGTTTTATGTTCGGATCCGGATTAGAGAAAAAGTTTCATCTATATAGTTCGACTATGCAACAAAGTGTGACGACGCTAATAATTCTCCTGTTATTGGCATTTGCGAACGCGAGTCACGCCCAGGTTCTCTATGGCTCACTCACGGGGACGGTGACTGACGCCAGTGGCGCAGTGGTCACCGGTGGCCATGTTACCGCCTTGGAGGTTCAAACTGGCGTGACCCGGGACGCGACCTCTGACTCCAGCGGCATCTACCGGTTCACGGCATTATCTCCCGGCACTTATAAGGTGACCATCACAGCGCCCGGATTCTCCACCCAGGAAACTCCCGCCGTGCGCGTGGCCGCAAATGAAATCGCGCGCGTGGACGCACAGCTCAACGTGTCGGGCGCAAGTGTGAACGTGACCGTCACCGCCGAAGCGCCAATACTCCAAACCGACAAAGCCGACGTGCACACTGACTTGTCGGCTCAACAGATCGAAAATCTGCCGACGGCCGGGTCGCAGGGACGCAATTTCCAATCGCTGCTACGCATCATCCCCGGTGTGGGTTTGACTGCGGAGACCAACTCGCTCGCCGGCAACCCACAGCGGGCAATCAATGCCAATGTGAATGGGCAATCCAATCAGTCGGTCAACACTCGAATTGACGGCGCTCAGGACCAGTATTCATACCTGCCGGCAAACGTCGCCTACGTCCCGCCAGCGGACGCAATTCAGTCTGTCAATGTCGTCACCAACTCGTTCGACGCCGAGCAGGGCATGGCTGGCGGCGCGGCCGTCAATGTGCAGATCAAGTCCGGCACCAACCAGTTCCACGGTAGCGGCCACGAGTTCTATACGAGTCAGCTCCTCCAGGCGCGCAACTATTTCCAGACCGATCTCAAAATCTTCCCGACAAGGAACAAGAACATCCAGCACCAGTACGGTGGTACTCTCGGCGGCCCGATTCTGAAGAATAAACTGTTCTTCTTCGCCGACTTCGACCGCGAGACCCAGCGGCAATTGGCCGGCCCGGATTCACGCATATTGCCGACTCCAGCCATGGCGAGCGGAGACTTTTCGGCCCTGCTCCCCGCCGTGGGAGGCGCCACTTTCACTAAGGGACAAGCCTTTGTAGATTGCAACAGCACACCAGCGCCGGGATGTATCTACGACCCGGCTACCGGCAACATCCACGGCGCCGGCAAGCAGGTGGTTACCTGCAACGGAGCTCAGAATGTCATCTGCCCCAGCCGGTTCGATCCTGCCGCGGTAGCGATGGTCAAACTATTACAGCCGAATCTCGCTCAGGAATTTCCGGCGCAATTCGGCACGAACAATTGGACGGGCAGCGGAACCGCCTTCTTTAACCGTGACGACGCTGACTTTAAGGTTGACTATGTTCCCACTTCGAAATCCACCGTCTTCGGTCGCTATAGCTTCTCCAAGTCTTTGGTCTTTGATCCGCCTCTGCTCGGAGCCGCTATCGGTGACGCAACCAATGGCGGACAGCTTGGCAACGCTCCCGGCCTGGTCCAGAACGTCGGCCTTGGCGTGACACACACGTTCACCCCCTCTCTGTTGCTGGATTGGAACTTCGGTTTCACCCGCCAGCGGCTGGGTTCGACATTCGCTCTCACTTCGGCCAACGGGCTCAACGATTTGAAAATTCCTGGAACCAACAATGCGGGCACTACAGGTGACCCGAGCCTGTATTACGGGTTCCCGGGTTTCATCTTCCCCACTGGAACTGCGGCGCCGGGTACTGGTGGCGCCACAGGAGCAGCCCTGGGCAATGCGCAACCCGCCAACCCGTTCCTGTTCCGCGACCAGCAGTTCGTCAGTGGCGCTAACTTGACCTGGATCAGAGGAAAGCACTCCCTCCGCGGCGGAATCGAGTGGAATCACTCGCAGATCAATCACTTCCAGCCGCAGGGCGGCACCTTCCAGGAGCCACGCGGCTCGTTCGAGTTCAATGGCTTTGTTACTTCCGAGCAAGGGACGACACCGAACTGGGGCAACTCCTGGGCCGACTTCCTGCTCGGTCTACCGAGTGGGACTGGTAAGGCGATCCAGCTATTCAACCCGAATCCCGTCCGCCAGTCGGAGTGGGCGTGGTACTTGCAAGACCACTGGCAAGTGACTCCCAAACTGACGCTGAGTCTGGGTCTTCGTTGGGAGTATTACCCGTTCGGATATAGCGACAACGGCAAGGGTCTTCGCTATCTCAATCCGAGCACTGGCAACGTTCTCATCGGAGGGTACGGCAACGTTCCAGTCAACGACGGGATTAACGTCGGACACGGTCAGTTCCTGCCGCGGCTGGGCCTTGCCTATCGGGTCACGTCCTCTACTGTGGTTCGCGCCGGCTACGGAATGAGCGCCGATCCGTATTCCTGGCACACGCTCCTCAATGCGTATCCCTCTGTAGTCCTCGCGACTAACACGGCGGCGAACACCGGCGACTTCATTCCGGCGGCAAGCCTGACTGGTCTGAACGCTACCGGCTTGGGTGGCGGAAGTTACTCCGTTCCGACCGGCATCGTTGTACCGCCGCTGCCAAACATCAGTAGCGGATCAATCCCACTTCCGACCAACGTCGGCACGACGACCATCCCAAACCCATTCCATCGCGGTTACATCAACTCCTTCAACCTTATGGTCGAGCAGCAGTGGAAAAGCCTTGTGTTTCAAGCTGGCTACGCCGGCTCGCGCAATGTCCGGCCGGTAGTCAACATGAACCTAAACGCTTCGGCGCCGGGAACCGGTAGTGCTGGCGGCCTCATCAGTACCGCGCTCGGCCAAAACTACACCGGAACCATTAACGGGTTGGTTCCTTTCAAAAGCAACTCCTACGATTCCTTGCAGACCAAGGTCACGCAAACGTTCGCTGACGGATCCAGTGCCGGTGCGGCCTGGACCTGGTCGAAAACGATTGACTACGCGGACAATGAAGACTTGGGCTTTCTTGCTTTCCCGTACCCAGCGAATTGGGGAATGAACCGCGCGCTGTCCGGTTTTGACCGCACTCACAACATTGAGATCTTCGCCGTGCTGCAATCACCGTTTGGGAAGGGAGAGCGCTGGGCAAAGGGCGGTGCAGCCAACTGGTTTCTCGGAGGATGGCATGTTGACCCAATAATCAGCCGCATGAGCGGCATACCATTCACAGTGACCGGCAATGGCGGCGCCCTGAACTCCAACGGCTCGACGCAAACGGCCGATCTCGTCGGTACATTCCATATCATCAACGGCCAACCCTTGCGCACTGGTCAGACCTGTCTACAAACCGACCTAAGTTGCCACTACTTCGATCCGAGCGCTTTTGCCGCGCCGCTGATTACCGGCGCAGCCAACGCCCATTTCGGAAATACCACCCGCGACCAGTTCCGCGGTCCGGGATACTTCATGATGAATCTGAGCGTCATCCGTGACTTCAAGCTGACTGAGCGGTTCCTGCTCGAGGTACGCGCCGACGCAATTGGTTTGACCAACACGCCCCATTTTGCCAACCCTAATACCGGCTGCCCAGGCAGCGGCACAACTCCCGGCCCAGTTGCGAGCAGCGGACAATTGTGCAGCACCGGAAGCAACAATAATTTCGGAGTCATTACCGGTACGCTCACGCCGGGAGGATTTTTCGGTCCGGACCCCGGCAGCCGGGTCGTCTGGCTGGGGGCAACCCTGAGGTTCTAATTATCGGTTATGTTTAGCTGCTCTTGCCGGGTCCGCTCCTGCGGACCCGGCAAGGGCCCTACGAGAGCTGATTATTTCCTGGGCGGCCCTTCTTCCGCTGGCTATCGCTCCATGCACTGTGCCCGCGTGGCCCGTAGTGTCCGTCGCTTCGCCGGCGAAGAATAATGTCTTTTCTATTGGTTTGCCGAGGATTTCTGGGGCATTCTTTCCTCCAACCTTCACGTAGCTGTAAGCACCTCGTGAAAACGGGTCACTTTGCCAATCGTGGAGGTGAGCTTTCTCCAACAGAACCGCCAAATCTTTCTTCGGAAGACTCATTATCCGGCTTAACGTGGTCAGCGCTTTATCCGTCACAAATTTTGCGTTCTGGCCTGAAAGTCTGTCGGCGCACTTGAATGGCGCCCAGCCAGTGATGACCGGTAATGTTGCTGGCATTTTCGTCCACCACGTAGGGAACCATTTGTCGCCGGAAAACAGAAAGCTCAGATTAGAAAGCGTCTTCGCAGAAAGCGCTCTGGAATTGCCGTCATGGGGATGAACCTTTTCCCAGAAGCGTTTTTCAAAGCGCAAAGTGATTCGCAGAACGTGACCCATGGCAAGTTTCCTCAGCGCTTTTTGTTTGGACGTCGGCAACTGAGGGGTAAAACGAAGAGCGCCTTTTTCTCCTGGACGAGCCATTAGCACCCCAAGTGGCACTGTGATCAAAACCCGCGCGGCTATGTATTTAAATTGCTTTCTCCGGGTTTGACCTTTGATTTCAACCTTACCGCGACTCCACCTGACACTTGCAGCAACGCTATTGAGATTGATCGTGACGTTCAGATTGTGCAGCCGTCGTGTAAGGATTTCGATTAATGCGTGGTAACCGTTATTGATGCGAAAAGCGCGGTCCCCTTCAATCTGCTCTTCAGCATCCATCTCTTCTGTCAACCAATTCACACTGACCTTACTGGGATCTGCCGCGTTGAATCCGGTTACATAGCCCAGGGCCCAGGCTTTGGTTTCCTTTAACTTATGATCATGTTGGGGATTCGGGAATTCCTTCCTAAGAAAGCTAAGAAAAGATTGGTCTCGTGCATTCTCTTTCATCTTTTGTAAAATCTTATCTACGTCGCCGAAAAAATCGCACGTGCAGAGCTTGCCATTCCGAAAGCACCAGTTATCGCCATCTACTTCGGTTACACCCAGATTATTGTCTTGCAGGGGCATCCAAACTTCAGGCGCAAGGCCATGGACGAACTCTGCCCCGAGTTCGATGGGGCTTCCACCGGAATCGAACTCCGTAAAAATCCGTCCGCCGATACGATTGCGCGCTTCCAGAATGGTGACGGACAATCCGGCCTGCGCTAGCTCGATTGCCGCAGTTAGTCCTGAGACGCCTGCGCCAAGGATAATCACGTCTGGATTAGAAGACATTTGCAGTAAAGATGCGGAAGCATGAACAGACGCTGCTCGATGACCAGAATGAGAGCGCAGATACAAGAGGCAGGTGAGGAAAACATAGAGCGAGAAAAAAGGGCAGGTGAGGACACCTGCCCCTACGTGAATCTGCTGGTTATCGCGCGGCTAATGCGGGTTCGTGCTTGCCGGACTTGAAGGTCTCAAGACGCTTATTGACTTCGTCCCAGTTCACAACATTCCACCATGCTGCCAGGTATTCGGGGCGCCGGTTGTTATATTTGAGATAGTAGGCGTGTTCCCAAACGTCGTTGCCAAGAATTGGAAACAGGCCTTGGGAAATGGGATTGTCCTGGTTCGGCGTACTTATGATTTGAACGTCTCCATTCGATTTCCCGGCCAGCCAAACCCATCCGCTGCCGAACTGCTTTGCGCCAGCCTCGTTGAATTTCGTTTGAAGATCCTTGAAACTGCCAAAAGATTTATTGATGACTTCGGCAATCGGACCACTGGGATCGCCGCCGCCCTTGGGTTTCATGATTTTCCAGAACATGGTGTGATTCACGTGTCCGCCGCCGTTATTGCGAACAGCGCCGCGGATGTCCTCAGGGATGGCATTCAAATCCCGAATCAGATCTTCCGCGCTCTTGGATGCGAGTTGCGGATGTTTTTCCAAAGCCGCATTTAAATTTTTTACATACGCTCCATGGTGCATGTCGTGGTGCAGTTTCATGGTCTGCGCGTCAATAGTAGGTTCCAACGCAGAGTAGTCGTAGGGTAGCGGGGGTAGTTCGTGCGCCATAATTGTCCTCCTAGGAGAATGATGATTTGTTGAGTGCGAACGATTCAAGGAACAAGATGGCCGAGAGTCTGTTCAGAACTCAAAATCGAACCTTTGTTCTCAATCTATTCTCTACTAAATCTCTGGGTATTGCACGCGCGCGCACAACTTGGAAAGTACTCCGGAATATCTTCGGAATAATACTCAGGCAGACATGGGGATGACGTCAGGCAACAATGAATGAGGAGGATTTGACCTGTTGTCAGTTTTGTTTTCGTGAGGGCTGCGGTTTTTTTCTTTCATCGCCTTCTCATGTTGTTCAAGGGCCTTGTCGAGTTCCTCTACTAACTCAAGCAGCTTTTGCGGATCCTGCTCGCGCCTCACAGCTTCAGACAGTTCTTTCCAGTCCTTGGGCATGTTAACCTCCTGTCACAGAACTTCCAGCTTGATCATCAGATGCACTTGATATGCCATCTCTAAATAGTTGACAAGCGCTGCAGTTACAAGCAGTTCGGAATCGCATTTTTCGCTGGAAGCAAGTAATTAATTCACAGATCATTATGAGACGGGTACGCCTACATTTGTTTAGACGTGGTTATACAGTTAGGAAAATGTTTAGTTCCTGGCGGCTTCGAACGTTGGACCGCCGTGCAGATTAATTGTCGGATGAAAGTAGAAAGTCTCGATGAATAAATCTCCCAAGCGAGATCATGGGTCCAAGAGCATGCGACGATTCACTCGCTACCCTGTGGATATTCGCATCGCCGTCAACGTTTTCCGATCCGGAAAGAGATTTTCGTTGTGGGGGCGGTCGAATGAGTTTGGGCAGGACGGAATTGGTGGTACGCTCTCCGGCGAGTTGGAATCAGGCGAAGTGGTTGCGTTAGAACTCGCCTTCCCGGGAATTACATCGCTCTTGAAAATCAGAGCTGTTGTGCGCTATCGAGATGGATTGCGTCATGGCTTCGAGTTTCTTACCAGGACCCCGGAGCAAACTGACATCATCACGCGCATCTGCGAGCAGTTGGCGTTGAGGCAGTAAAATCAGCTTCTAGCCTCTGGCTCTTAGCTTACTGCCGTAAGCTACGAGTAAAGCTAGAAGCTAGAAGCTGCCGTTTACCCCATCAACATGCCGCCGTTTACGTTCAGGATGTGGCCGGTTATATAGGAGGATGCGTCAGAGGCGAGAAATGCGACAGCGGCCGCGACGTCTTCTGGAGTGCCGATGCGGCCGAGCGGAATCATCTTCAGCGCTTCCTTCTTGAAATCATCAGCAATTCCAGCGGTCATTGCAGTTTCGATGAATCCAGGAGCGATCGCATTGCACGTGATATTTCGGGATCCCACCTCGCGGGCGATTGCCATTGTGAGGCCGATCAATCCCGCTTTCGATGCTGCGTAGTTTGCCTGGCCAGCTTGTCCTGTCTGCCCAAAAATGGAAGTCACATTGATGATGCGTCCCCAACGCTGCTTGAGCATCGAGCCGATGACTTGCTGAGTGCAAAGGTACGCCGACGTTAAATTTGTGTTGATGACGGAATCCCAATCGGCGCGCTTCATTCGCATTACCAATTGGTCGCGAGTAATGCCCGCGTTATTTACCAGAATATCTATTTTCCCAAACTCGGTCAGCGCCTGTTTAATCGCGTTCTTGATTTGGTCTTCGTCTAAAACGTCCATCGCGAATGTTGAGGAGTTTCCTCCGGCCGCTTTTATCGCCCTCACTAAGTCATTCAATTTTTCCCGACTGCGTGCGGCCACCGCTACTGTTGCGCCGTCCTTCGCCAGTCTCAGCGCGCAGGCGCGGCCAATGCCCTGAGAAGCGCCGGTGACGAGCGCAACCCGGCCTGAGAGGTTCATGCTGTTCTCCTTGGATTGAACACGGCAAACGGGATTATAGCTGTATGGACGTTGCAGTGGTTGCGATATAGTTTCGACGATGGATCACCAGAAACATCCCCGAAAGCTTGCCCCTGTCTGGAGAGCCATTGTTGAAATGAGTTTCATAATCTTTCTGTTTTACTCGAACCTGTTGATGGGCGAATTCAGTCGCGCAAATGAGCACGGAAAGAGCCTGACTTTTGCCATCCAGGATATTTTTACTGGCGCGAATTTTCTCATTGCCATGATTTCAGCACTCGCCGGCTACATCGTCTTCGAATATCTGCGAAAAAAACTCTAGATGCTCGCCTCTCATGTTTCGTCTTTTATGCCGAGCATCTTGTCGGCAAGGGACAAATAGTAATCCATGCGGGAAGACGCTGACCCTTGGGTAAGCCGATCATCCAGAGGGATGAGGCGCGGCCCTTCGTCCCTCGCTTTCGGGTCTCTTGGCGAAAGGATTTTGACTAACTTCTTCTTGCGGGATCGCGAAGGCATCGGAAATACCCCGGCGCTAAACGCTCGTGGCATCCATTGTAGGGGGGGAGAACGCATAGCCGCGAGAGAAAATCTTGATCCGGCGCTTACATTCCGGGAAGCTTCATGCCGGCAAACTTGCGTGCGAAGCTGGCCTTCCCCATCTGCTTGAACATTTTTCTCATCTG
>PNAR01000113.1 GCA_003169715.1 Acidobacteriaceae bacterium
GTCATCCTGAGCTTGCGAAGGATCTCGCGTGTGCCGATACTGCCCTAAACGTAAGCGATGATGCCTATTTACGCGAGATCCTTCGAGACTAAAAGTCCCTCAGGGTGACGCTCGTGTAGGAGATTGTTCAAACTTGAGCTACGATTCGAGAAATTTTTCATTATTACATCTCTAAACCATCCAGGAGAATCCTCTATGAAACGCATCCCGGCAACAATCCTTCTATCTGTTCTTTGTGTCTCGGTTTGTCTTTTCTGCGCCCAGAGTTTCGCGCAGATGCCCAGTCCCGCACCTGAACTGAAGAAGTTGGATTTCCTGGCCGGCAACTGGACGGATCAGGCCGATATGAAAGCCAGCCCCATGGGTCCGGGTGGAAAAATGACAATGACGGAAAAGAACGAGTGGATGCCCGGAGGTTTCTTTCTAACTCTGCACTCCACTTTCACCGGCCAGATGGGCAGCGGGAGCGGCATAGCGTTCATGGGTTACGACGCGGACGCCAAGCAATATACCTACGATGAGTTCAACAGCATGGGAGAACGGTCCCATTCAACCGGTTCCCTGGACGGCGGTACGTGGACTTGGATCGGTGATCAGAAAATGGGAAGCCAGACGATGAAGGGGCGCTTCACCATGAAGGTGCTTTCCCCGACCTCTTACTCATTTAAATATGAGATGTCGCCGGATGGCACGACCTGGAACACGGTGATGGACGGTAAATCTACCAAAGATAAATGAAAGTCATCTCGAACGGAAAACTGAGAAAGTCACGCTAATCAAATATCAACACTGCTGACGCAATCACCGTCGTCCACAGTCCCCGCTTATCGCCAACGGCTGATTGCGTAACGTTCGCGGTGCGCACGATCTTGTTTGAGATTCGGTAAATTTCTTTCTTCTCGTCCCAGGAACGGTCGGGATCGAATTCCACGTTGAGCGTGGTCGCAAGCATCTCGGCCGCCAGTTCCTCGGCGTAATCCCCGGCGGCGTCTTCGGATTCTCCGAACGAATGATGCTCGCTGAGATAGCCGTAGGTGTTGCGGTCCGCCGGAATGGCGACCCCAATGCTCGACGCCAGCAGGCGATGCGGCTCGCGAGTGGAGTTCTCGGCCACGACTGAGAACACTACTTCCCCGGGGCTCAAAAACTTGAGTCCCTGAGATCGCGGGATCAACTTACATTGAGGTGGGAATATCGAAGATACGCGAACCAGATTTTGGGCGGCAATTCCGGCATCGCGCAACGCCAACTCGAAGGAAGTGAGGCGCTCTTTATGCTTGCCTACGCCCTTGGTGAAAAAGATCTTCTTGGGGATCATGTCTCTACCCAATTCGTTAGTCCTCCTGCCCGCAATGGGTCAATGAGGGTCAAATCTAACATAGTGAATGGTTGCCAAACGATTAAAAGTGAAACACCCCGCCAAAAAATTGCTCCACTTACGGTCAGATCGCCGGGAGAAAATCGAAACGTAAATGAAACAGAAGGAAGTGGTAGGCGGGGGGGGCGATTCTCAGAGAACTTGCAGGACTCGATTTACCAAGTGCCCGTTGTCAGCCATTCCGCCCCGACAAAGGTTACGAGCGCGGCTAAGGTTTCAACTCCGTGCGTTCCCAGTGATTCCCGCGAAAAATGAGCGCGACTACGTGTCCCTGGCGGTCGTCAATCGCGCATGACGCCAATGATTTTGGACCCACTCCTGGCAGGATACCCAACAATTGAAACGGGTCCAGTTGCACTACGGCGAAATCTGTACCTTTGTAAACGTAATTGTCCACAAGATACGGAAACGCGACTGCTTCCTTCACCAGCGGGACCGCGACAACCTTTCCATCAGGTGATAACGAAGCTGCCCCGTGGATTTCTTCAAATTTCGGGAAATGAAAGCGTTTCGGCATGGTTAACCGGCTCAAGGTCTGTTTCTGCATATCCACGAGCCAGACAGCACCCGTTTCCGCAACAAAAATCGTGTTGCCGTCAGGGGCCGCGAACGTCCCCGGCAACATCCAAAAATCGGTTCGTTTCTCGCCAGCTTTGCGCGGGTCGAACTCAGGCGACGATGATGAATCCCCGATTAAGGTCATCCAACCCACTGAACAATCTGGCTGACGAGGCGATGGAGCAGAAACGAGAACGCAGCGGAATAACCACAGACGATTGTGGCTGGCATCGGCGTAGAACGGAAAGAGGTCTGAAACGGAGCCGTAGTCTCGCATCGTGGGCATCGAGTATAGCTGCTGGCCTTGCGGATTGAATAAAAGGGACCAGAACGACCCGTGTCGTATTCCAGGGCCGTATTGTGTCGGCGTCGAAGGTTCGCCGCCGACAACAACCGATGTTGTTCCTTCAAGAAAGCCAAGGAGGAGATGCTGAGAGATTCCGGATGTTGGGCCCACCGTCCATTTCCCTATCCATTTCGCCTTTTTTGCATCGGCCACGCCAATACCCAGGCCGTGACCCCCGGTGAACCCATAGGACACGCCGACGGCGATAAGATCACTGTCGCGATCAAAGTAAGCTTTGCATGAATAGGGCCGCGCACTGGCTGGCTCGCTGTCCGTCACCGGATAAACCAAAGGCAGACTGAGCCGTGATACATTCCCATCCGGGTCGGTTATCTCAGCGGAAAGACTCGTGGCGGTGGTTATGGCAGTAACCGAGCCACCGTTTGAAGCGAAAGCTGCGCAAGCCGCGAGGACGCCCTCGTTGACGTGAGCCCGGGCGCAGGAAGTGGACGCGGCGATTAGGACTGCGGCAACACTTACGGTCCTCAAAAATTTGAAGAATTGATCGATCAGGTGGCTGGCGCTATCCGTGTGCAATTCCATAAGGCTCTGGTAGATCCCTCTGCAGCTCATGGCCGAGTGTGAAAACAAGCAAAGCGGAGGAGCAGTATCTGATGCGATTTGGTGGACCCGGAGAGACTTGAACTCCCAACCCCTGCGTTCGAAGCGCAGTGCTCTATCCAGTTGAGCTACGGGTCCGGCCTCTTAACGCTACTTCAATGCATCTCGGCCATAAACGGTTCGCCGTACGTGCATCCGCTATAATAATAGAGTATGCCGATATTGAAAGACATAGCCGCCATCGCCAAGGGCATGAGCGTTACGTTCATGGAGATGTTTCAGCCCACGCAGGTGGAGAATTATCCTGACGGCCCCGGCCCGCTTCGTGGCGCGAAATTCCAGGAGCGCTATCGCGGAGTCCACGTGTTGCAACGCGACGAAAACGGACTGGAAAAATGCGTGGCCTGTTTTCTGTGCGCGGCGAATTGTCCGTCGAATTGCATTTATATCGAAGCCGCCGAGAATACCGCAGAGAACCGCGTCAGCGGTGCCGAGAGATATGCGAAGGTCTACAACATTGACTACAACCGCTGCATCTTCTGCGGATACTGCGTCGAAGCCTGCCCCACCGATGCCATCACGCACGGACACGGTTTCGAACTTGCAACTTTCAACGCCACCAACCTGGTCTACCGGAAAGAACAAATGCTTGCCGCCATGCCAGCGCATATGGGATCGAACGCAGTGTTCAATCAAGCTGAGGTCGTGGGCGGCGCGCCAGCGGTACCAGTACAAGGGAGTTAAATTCTTCACAACCTCGATTCGATTGAGACCGCCGGCCCCGAGGGTATGGGTCGGCGTTTGTTTTGTGCAACGGTTGGTTCTCCGTAGTTGTCATTCCGAGTAGGCGTAGCCTGCGAGGAACCCCTATACCCAATACGCAAGGTGGAGTAGGGATCTTTCGACTCCGCATGAACACTCGCAAGCGAGCGTTCATGCTTCGCTCAAGATGACAACGTTTTGGGATTATTTCTTTTATTATGACTAACTTTCTCCAAACCGTTCGCGAGCGCGTTGTCATCTACGACGGCGCCATGGGCACCAATATTCAGAAGCGTAATCCGACGCTCGACGACTATTGGGGCAAGGAAAATTGCAGTGAAGTGCTTGTCCTCAGCCGGCCCGACATCATCCGCGACATTCATGCAGATTTCTTCGGCGTTGGTTGTGACATTGTTGAGACGAATACTTTTGGAGCAACAAGAATTGTCCTGAGCGAATTTGATCTCGCCGATCGCGTCGCGGAAATTAATCTCGCTGCCGTCAAGCTCGCGAAAGAAGTTGCTCAGCAATTCTCCACCAAAGACAGGCCACGCTTCGTCGCCGGATCAATAGGCCCTACTACGAAGCTTCCCTCTCTCGGGCACATTCAATTTGACGACATGGTGGCAACGTACGTCGAACAAGTGCTCGCGCTGATCGAAGGCGGCGTGGATGTGCTGTTGATTGAGACGGCGCAAGATTTGCTGCAAGCGAAAGCCGCGACGGTAGGCGTCTTCGAAGCAATGGAAAAAGCAGGGAAGCGTTTGCCGGTGACGGTTCAAGTGACTCTGCAAGAAAGTGGCACCATGCTTCTGGGGACGGAAATCGGTGCGGCGCTTACCGCTCTTGAACCCTTTGACGTAGATGTAATTGGCCTGAACTGCGCCACTGGCCCGGCCGAGATGAACGACGCGGTCCGCTATCTTTCAATCAACTCGACGAAGGAAGTTTCCGTTCTGCCGAATGCCGGACTCCCGCACAACGAGGGCGGTCATGCTGTCTACAAGCTCACGCCGGAAGAACTGGCGCAATATCACAAGCATTTTGTGGTTGATTACGGCGTCCGAATCGTTGGCGGATGTTGTGGCACAACTCCTGAGCATTTGAAGGCGGTCGTTGATGCTGTCTCTGGAATCGAGCCTGCGAAGAGGGATGTGAAAGCAACCGCCGCCGCATCGAGCGCATATACGTCCGTGCCACTCGATCTCGATCCTAAGCCGCTGATCGTTGCCGAAGAGATGAACACGACCACCCGCGTAGAGCATTTCAAGAACCTGGTTCGCGGCAAGAAATACGATGACATTCTGGCCATGGCGAAAAAGCTGGTAGCCGAAGGCTCGCACATGCTCGACCTGTGTTGCGCGGTCGTCGGAGAAGACGAAAAAGAGTACATCACTTCGATTTTAGAGAAGGTCGCAACTCGAGTGCCCGCGCCGATCCTTGTGGATTCAACCGAAGCCGACGTGGTGGAGGAAGCGCTGAAGCGGATTCCCGGCAAAGCGATCATCAATTCCATCAATCTGGAAGACGGCGAAAAGCGAACGTCGAAAGTACTGCCGATGGCGAAGCGATACGGGGCCGCGGTAATTGCGCTGACCATTGATGAAGACGGCATGGCTTTGACCGCCGAAAAGAAAACCGCCATTGCGAAGCGAATCTATGAACTGGCGACAAAGAAATATGGCATTCGCCCGGTTGACATAATTTTCGACGCACTTACTCTGCCGATTTCCACGGGTCAAGATGAATATCGCAACGCCGGTGTCGAGACCCTGAACGCCATCAAGCAGATCAAGAAAGAACTGCCAGATGTAAAAACAATTCTCGGCGTCAGCAATATTTCTTTTGGATTGGACGCTTATTCGCGCCGCGTGTTGAACTCGGTCTTCATGCATGAAGCCGTGGACTATGGCCTCGACATGGCCATTGTGAATTACACGAAAATTTATCCGCTCTACAAAATTCCGCAAGAAGAAGTTGCGCTTGCGAAAAAATTGATCTATCACGACGTGTCGGACGGCGATCCGCTGCAAAAATACATGCAGCACTTTGCCGGGACGAAAGGAAAAGCGCAGGCTTCAACCGCAGCACATGTGGAAACACTTTCTGTAGATGACAAACTGAAATACGCAATTATCAATGGGGAAAAGTCGGTTGGCGAAGGCGCTAACAAACAATCGCTGGAAGCTCTGTTAGAAGACGCTCTTACGCAATATTCGCCATTGGAACTTATCAACACCGTGCTGCTCGACGGGATGAGGACTGTCGGAGAATTATTCGGCGCGCGCAAGATGCAGTTGCCGTCAGTGCTGGATTCAGCCTCGGTGATGAAACAGGCCGTAGCGTATCTTGAGCCGAAGATGGAGAAGAAGTCCGGGTCGCAGAAAGCGACGATCGTTCTCGCGACGGTGAAAGGCGACGTTCACGATATTGGCAAGAATCTGGTGGACATAATTCTTACCAACAACGGATATCGCGTGATCAATCTCGGCATCAAGCAGGCTGGCGACATAATCATCAAATCCGCGACTGAGCATAAAGCCGACGCCATTGGCCTGAGCGGACTACTGGTGAAGTCCACGCTGGAGATGAAGTATGTGATCCAGGACTTGCAAAGGCAAAATCTCGACTTTCCCGTGATCTGCGGCGGCGCGGCTTTGACACGCAAATATGTCGAAGACGATCTGCGCAAGGAATATTCGAATGCGGTTTTTTATGCCGATGATGCTTTCGCCGGTCTGCACATCATGGAGGATCTGGCCACGGCAAACGGCAAGCGCCAGGCGCGGCTGCTGGAAGGCCGCACGGTGAAGGAGTACGCAAAGGCTGCCGTAGTAGATAACGAAACCGGTCCGGTATTCGCGGAGAGAAGCGCAGTTATCCAAGACTCTCCTAATATTCCTGTTCCTCCATTTTGGGGTGTACGAGTCCGCAAGGATTACGATCTGCGTGAAATTTTTCAGTACATCAACGATACCGCTTTGTTTAAGAATCAATGGCAATTGAAGACCGCGTCGCAGGAAGATTATTTGCGGCTTGTGGAAGAGAAATTCCGCCCGATTAAGAAGGAATTGGAAAACGAGGTGATTACCAGCGGATTGTTCGAACCAAAAGTCGTGTACGGATATTTCCCGGCGCAGAGTGATGGGAATGACATTGTGGTGTATCAACCGCAAGGCGTCAACCACGAAGGACACGAAGGTACACGAAGTAAAGAACTGCTGCGATTTACTTTTCCGCGGCAACGGGAAGGCCGCAAGCTCTGCATTTCCGATTTCTTCGCGCCGAAAGCCTCAGGCAAAATGGACGTGCTTGGACTTTCGCTCGTGACCATTGGCTCCAAAGCGTCGGTCGAAACGCAGCGGCTTTTCGAAAGTGGCGAATACACGAAGTATTTATATCTCCACGGCCTCAGCGTTGAAACGGCCGAAGCCTTAGCCGAGTACCTGCATAAAAAAATCCGTGAAGATTTGGGAATTGCCGGCGAAGATTCTCCGCATATTCGCGATCTCTTCCATCAAAAATATCGCGGCTCGCGTTATTCATTCGGATATCCTGCGTGCCCCAATCTGGAAGATCAGACGAAGCTGTTTGAGCTTCTGCATCCCGAAGAAAATGTCGGCGTGAAGCTGACCACCGGATTTCTGCTTGAGCCTGAGCAATCCACGTCGGCGATTGTCGTGCATCATCCGCAGGCCAAATACTTCGTCGTGTGACCTTATTCTCTAGCCCGGATACCAAACTTTGCGCGGGTCGTCGCTGGTTCGCCGGTAAGTCCAGGCGGCTTCAATGAGGCGTGGCAAGTCAAACCGCGGACGCCAACCCAGCAGAAACTTTGCTTTGATATTGTCAAGCCAAGTGGAGTGGAACGGAGTCTTGATCTCCACAGCAGGGAGTTTTCTTGTCTGAAACAGATAGTCCGCAACTGCCTTATAGTCAACCGGTTCGTCCATGCAAATGTTAAACGTCTGTTGGTGTGCCTTGGGACGATCAATTGCCGACAGAATCGCTTCGACAAGATCGCTCACGTGAACGAAGTTGCGTTTGACCGGATTGCCATCTGGATCGAGCATAAGTGGCACTGTACGATTTTTCAAGTACCCGTCCGCGCGCTCGGCTCCCACTAAGTCTCGCCATCGTGGGCCACCGAAAACGTCGTCGCCAAAGGAGAGCGAATACTTAAAGTCATCTTTTTCCATGATCCAGGGTGCGCGAAGGCAACATCCCGGCAGGTCATACTGAATGAAGTACTGTTCCAACATGACCTCTTCAAGAACTTTCGACAGCGCATAGCAGCCGGGATAAGCGCTGTGTTTCTGCTGCTCCGTGACCGGGACGGGATGCGGATAAAAGAAATGTCCGACCGCGCCGTCGCCGCCTATCAGAATCATCTGCGTAAACGACGAGCTCGCGCGACATTCCTCCAGCAACCAGAACAACCCCTTGACGGTGACGTCCATAATCTGTTCGGGAGCCTCTTTGCACGTGGCGCAATGTAGAACATGCGTGACTCCGCTGGCAGCCTTGCGCACCACTTCCCGGTCAGAGATGTTTCCAGAAACTACCTCAAGGCGCTGGCGAGGTTGCAGTTGGCGCTGATGGCATAAGGCACGAATGACTACGTCCTGATAATCATCCGACTGAAGAATGCGGTTTATAAAGTTCGATCCCACTTTACCCGTTGCGCCGGTGACGAGAATACGTTTCATAAGTCTGTCAGTTTACGCCGCCGGGGACCCGACTGGCATGTCGCGTTGCTTGATCGCGCCCGTGTTTTTTGTTTCAGTCTTGTCCCAAAGATTGAGTCGCCACGCTCCACTCGTCCGTACATGTACGGAATACCGCACGACCGGTCCTGATTCCACCTTGGACTATCGAAGCAAACCCTCGAGAATGATCTTGAGGGCACTCCGTGCGAAAAAAGATTTATCGCTCCATGATCGCTATCCCGATTGCCTTGCTGCTGGTGTTGCTGGCCGCCTGCGGAGGTGGCTCGTCGGCACAACCCGGCGGATCGCTCACTAGTTCCGGCAGCGGTGGCGGAGGAACTCAGGCCAGTGCGTGCAGCGTTATGTCAGCCGGCCAGGGAGCCTCGCTGAATGGCTTCCGTCCGTTTCCGGCCACCGATTTTTGGAACCAGGATATCTCCGCCTCCGCGGTTGACCCGAATTCGGGCGCCATCATCAGCTTTATCGGTCCCAGCATTGGATTGCATCCTGACTTCGGCGCGGGTTTGTATGCGGGATCAAGCATCGGCATTCCATATACGGTGGTGAGCGGATCGCAGGCTCTGGTCAATATTAAGTTCACGGCCTATGGAGATGAGAGTGATCCCGGCCCCATGCCGATTCCCGCAAATGCTGCCATTGAGGGCTATCCAACTCCAGGAAGCGGCGACCGGCATGTGCTAGTGCTCGATAACAGCAACTGCTTTCTATATGAACTCTATAATTCGGTTTCGAATTCCGATGGCACGTGGAACGCGGACTCGGCTGCGGTTTGGGATCTCGAAAACGACGAGCAGCGGCCGTGGACATGGACCTCCGCGGATGCTGCCGGACTACCAATCTTTCCCGGATTGATTCGCTACGACGAAGTTGCGAGTGGGAGCATTCAACACGCTGTTCGATTCACTCTGCCGCAAAGCCGTGCGGACATTGTGCCTCCCGCATCTCATTGGGCTTCGAATTCTACCGCACAGTTCGCCGCACCGATGGGAATGCGTTTGCGGCTGAAGGCAAGTTACGACATTTCTCAGTTCTCGCCGAATGTTCAAGTTATCCTTACCGCGCTCAAGCGCTACGGCATGATCATGGCCGATAATGGCAGCGCCATGTACCTCAGCGGCGCGCCCGACGACCGATGGGATAATAACGACCTGCATAATTTGTCGGAGGTGCCCGCGTCCGCTTTTGAGGTCGTACAGATGAGCCCGGTTTATACGGCCGCGAACATTCCCCAGGGATCGGCCCCGATCATCACCAGTTTCACCGCCAGTGCAACAACCGTGAGCGCCGGCACGCAAGTCACACTCAACTGGCAGGCATCGGTCGCGTCCTATTATGTTGTGTCCCCACAAGTGGGCGCCGTCAGGGGCAATACCGCGACGGTTTCTCCGGCGCAAACGACTGTCTATACCCTCTACGCTACCAATCAATATGGCCGGACAAGCTCCTCGGTGACCGTCACTGTGCATTAATGTGGTGGATTTGCGCCAGGGCATCCACGGCTGCTGTTCCCCAACCACTTCCCGCCCCCTCCCCCCTTTGTTGCCGATATATGGGAATCATAGATTTAGACGACGCGAAAATTTGCGATCTCTTGTTATGAATGACTTGCGGGTAAAATATCCATCTCAAAGGACTTATGGGTTTCTGGGTTAAGTTTGGGTAATTTAGGATGAATTTCGGGCCTCCTTAATATGTCCTAAGCCAGTTATGAGGGATTTGAGAAATGAGGTCAACACTAGGAAGGGCATAAGCGGTGCGATGAAGGTCGTCTTTGCCGTGGCTCACGGGCGACGGCAGCCCGGATATTGGCGGGATCGTATCTGAGGGGAACGTCCCGTCTGTCCCCGGATTTCCGTCCCCGGATTTCCCCGCCATGGGCGGGTTGACTCACTTCAGGGCGCGGCATAAAATTCTCCCTCCTTATGAACGTGGCCCAGTGAGCGAAGAAAGAGTTTCGCACTACCGCATTCTGGAAAAGCTCGGTGCGGGCGGCATGGGTGAGGTCTATAGAGCTGAGGACACCCGCCTCAAGCGCGCCGTAGCCCTGAAATTTCTCCCTCCAGAGCTGGCTCGCGGCGCGCAGGCGCTGGAACGTTTTGAGCGCGAGGCACAGGCGGCTTCCGGACTGAATCATCCTAATATCTGCACTATTTACGACATTGGCGAACACGAAGGCCGGCGTTTTATCGTGATGGAGTGTCTGGAGGGCGACACTCTGAAGCAGGTCATCGTCGCAGGCCGTCTCGATACCCAGCGCACGCTAGACCTCGCCACTGAGATCGCCGACGCGCTCGACGCCGCCCACCACAAAGGCATAGTCCATCGCGACATCAAGCCGGCTAACATCATGCTCACGAAGGATCGCGTCGTGAAAGTCATGGATTTCGGTATTGCGAAGATGGCCTCGAGCAGTAAGACGCAAACGAATATTGTGT
>PNAR01000106.1 GCA_003169715.1 Acidobacteriaceae bacterium
ATGGGAATGACCGGTTATCAACTTTTGTGGCAAGTCGAACTACCCCTCGCTTTGGGAGTGATTATTGCGGGTGTGCGCGTCGCAACGGTAATCTCCGTTGGCTTGGCGACCATAGCCGCCGCCATCGGTGCTGGCGGCCTGGGCGAATACATTTTTCGCGGACTTGCTATGGTCAACAATCAGGTCATCCTGGCAGGCGCGATACCCGCGGCTATCATGGCTTTATTGGCCGATGTCAGCCTCGGATGGCTGGAAAAGCGTCTCGCGCGCTGAGTCAGCTATCCGATGAAAACCCCTGTCATCCGGACCGGAGCGAAGCGAAGTGGAGGGACCTGCTTCCTAATTCGTTCGCTGATGTTTGCTGTGCTTGTAGGACTTCTTGCGGTCTCGTGTGGGCCCCCTCGCGCAAATCTCATCGTCATTGGATCTAAGAATTTCACCGAGCAACTGATCCTCGGCGAAATATTCGCTCAGCAAATTGAAAATAAAACTGGGCTTCCGGTTGAGCGCCGCTTCTATCTCGCCGGCACCTACATTTGCCAGCAGGCCATCCTTGGTGGGCGAATTGATATCTATCCTGAATACACGGGCACGGCACTCACCGCAGTGTTAAAAGAAAATCCGCTGACTGGAAAGCAAGAATCTTACGCGCGGGTAAAATCTGAATACGCGAAACGATTTAATTTAGCTGTCGGGACACCGCTGGGCTTCAATGACACGTTCGCGATTGAAATTCGCGGAGACGACTCTCGGCGTCTTCACCTCACTACGATCTCGCAAGCGGCCGCATACACACCTCAGTGGCGAGCGGGATTCGGTTACGAATTTATGGAGCGCCCTGACGGCTACAAAGGATTCGCCGCGACTTACGGCCTGCATTTCGCAGAGGCTCCGCGCATTATGGACCTGGGACTGCTCACCCGCGCGCTGACCAATCATCAGGTTGACTTGATCGCGGGCAACATGACCGATGGCCTGATTCCTGCTTTGGATTTGTATGTTCTAAAAGATGATCGCAACTATTTCCCTCCTTACGAAGCCGTGCCGATCATTCGCCAGGAAACGTTGGCCGTCCATCCAGAAGTCGGACAGGCATTGGATGCGCTCGCAGGCAAGATTTCCGACGACGAAATGCGCCAACTCAACTACGCCGTAGATGGCCAGCATCGTGACGTTAAAGAAGTTGTGCGGGAATTTCTGCATCAGAAGGGCTTGTGATTTGGTTCAGACCTTCAAAGGAAGAGATTTATGAAGAACTTAGTCAATCCAGCACTTGAACCGCTTTCTCGCACGTTTCCCAGCACCGAGGTGCTGGCCTAAACAACTCGCCCTTTCCTGGCTGGATTTTCGCAGAGTCCGTTCACTCAATTATTGCAAACGAGTTCTTACAAAGACTCGACACATAGAATTGAACCATGGTTGTGAGTCAATTAGACTCAATCAAATGGCTAAGCGGCTTCAGGTTATCTTGCGAGACTCGGAATATCGCCAAATCCAAAAGATAGCTCGTTCCCGCCGCATGTCTCTAGCAGAGTGGGTGCGGCAGACACTCGACCTTGCCCGCCGCCGCGAGCCTATGGGCGATGCCGGGAAGAAACTCGAAGTCATCCGCGCGGCAGTGCGGCACCGCTATCCCACGGGGGATAGCGCCAGCATATTGGCCGAGATCGCAGGAGGAAACGGGAGAGCCTTCAGCGGTGAGCCTTATTGACTGCAATAGATCCCAACTCCGCTACGTCGACTTCACTTTCCCAATGCCTTTTTCAAATCTCTAAGCAGTTTCTCCGTCTCGTCGAGCTTTCTGATCACTTGAGCATCACCTTTCAGTTCCGCAAGTGTCGTCCATGAATAGTGGCGAAGAGAGTCTGAAAGCTGCTCAATATCTCCCAATAAACCGTGATTCTTCTTGCCTGGAGCAGCGTCCAATTTCCGTAGGGAGCTCTCGACAGAACCCGTGGGCGATAAGAACTCCTGCTTGGCAACCGGATCTTTCAGGATCTGGCGAAGCTTCCGTATGTCCTTGGAATTCGTGATCTCCTTTTCGTTCACTTTTCGGATCACCAGATCGAACACACTGGGCGTGAGAAGGTTCTTGTTGAGACTCTTAATTTCTCTGGCCCAAGTAATAGAGGCCCCGGGCTCAGCCAAATCCGTCAACTTCAGCGAGAGATCATAGATTTCCACGAGCTTGTCCAGTTCCCGGACAGTGATACCAAGAATATTCGCTGCGCTTGCGCGTCCAACCAAATCAACCAGGCTGTACGCCACCATTTCTTTCTCTTTGGTATCCCATTCCCGCCGTTGACGATGGATATATATCCAGACGCGGAGCCGCTCGTCGTCGGTCAGAGTACGATCCGTAATCTCCGCTGGTAACTTTCGATACTGATTTTTCTTTTGGTTTTCGACCAGGTTGCGAGAGTTTGTCCAGCGTCTGTCCCCGTCAATAATTCGGAACTTGCCCGGATGGTCAGGGTGTGGCTCTAAAAGTAAGGGCTCAAAGATACCCTCGTTCGCCTCTATCTGCCTCTCGAGTTCCGGATCGTCTTTGGGCCCCATTCGAGGCTGCCTATCGTTCGGCACAACATCGTAAAGATCGACGAAGTCGCGATAGGTGTGCAGCAGGGTTCGTCCGAGCCGACGCTCGTGCAAGTGAGAGGCTAACGATTCTTGCATTAAATCGCCTCTTGCCTTTGAACAGGCTTACTCACGATCGGGGGCTTCGACTGCACTGGGACATCTACATTGCCATCCTGACTACCCTCGATAACAGCCGCTACATCTGTGTCGATTTCGCGGAGCAGGTTGCCCATGCGCTTCGTGAGTGCACCCCGATTCCGCCAGACTGTCCTGTGTGCGTTCTGTTCAGCAACGTCAAGTTCGAGAATGTCTTCGCCAACCTTGACAGCTTCATTGAAGCGGCGCATGTAGGAGTCTGAGGTGACTAGCTTGTAGAGGCGGCTCGTCTTGTCGGCCTTCTCCTTCAGACTAAGACCCTGGACATACATGGAAATGATTGACTTACGGAGGAGTTGCACGACATATGTAATCCTAGCAGGGCTTATAACAATAACATCCGATTCAACGCACATCTCTTTTTTCCCTTCTGGAAAGGCGCTGCTCGAAAGGATTGCGTGGTCAGCCCCCGCGGCGAGCTGATCATCGCGCAATTTTGACACGAAGCCATATTGCCAACCCTGGTGGTTCTTGGAATCGATGACAATTCGTCCGCAGGATTGCCCCTTGTATTTGACCTCGTGGATAAGGTCGGCACCGTTTTGACCTTTGGGCACTCGGGTGACGCGGTCTTCCGGAAAAGATTCCCGCAATGCCTCATATAGGTCGATCTCCGCTCCGTCACCTAACTGATTTGCGGTCTTGTTCTGGACTTTGCGCTCCATGATCTTTAGCTGTTTTTGGAGCGCGTCTAATTTACGATTCGACTCGGCTTTCTGCTTTAAAAGCGCTAAGTCATTTTCCTTCGCGAGCGTCTCCCGGTCCTTGTGACGTTCCTTCAGAGCTGCCTTTTCAGCTTCAAGTCTCACCTCTTTGCGAATCTGTGCCTCCCGAGCCTCAGCATTCTTCGCGCTCTGGTTTGCGGCGTCCCGTTCAACGATTGCCTTCTCAAGGGCACGGTTTCGCCTTTCAAGTTCCTTGGCGACTGATTTGTCAGCTTCGGCCTTCGCCTGCTTGCGTATCTCCAGTTCGCGACCTTCCGCATCCTTCAGCCTTCTTGCTGCAGCATCGCGTTCAGCTGTCAGCTTGGTGAGCGTGATTTCGCTCTCGGCTTTGAGTTTGCGTTCGATAACCTGCTGTCGTTTCTCGTAGTCCGCTGCGAATTGGTTCTTGAGGGTTTCCCGGATAATGGCCTCTTTTGTAGTCAACTTCTTTTTCTCTTCCGTCCGAATTCTTGCCTCAATCTCCAAAAAGCTGTCCCGCGAGATCACCGAATTACACCAGGGACAAAGTTCTGTGGCTTCCATGTCATCTCCTTTTAGGGACCCATTAGTTCCCATTGGGACCTAATGCTGACTAGCGTATCCGAATTTTTCTTTTTGTCAAGAGGAAAATGTCGCTTTTACGGCGACAAGGTAATTAAGGGTAACCCGCTATCGAGGAACCGATTCGATTTCCCACTAAGGGCGTAACACCGTGACGCTTTTTCCTGCTGCCGACCGCGCGGCACTGTACAATTGAACAGTGCCGTTTCATTGGCCGTCAGGATCCGGCGGTAATGGGGACGGATACGACGGAAGGCATCGCAGGAACCAATATCTGTGCGCGATCTTTGGCCTTGCTGCGGAGACGCAAGCTCAAAAGTTCGTCAATCCCACTCTCAACTCAGGAAATTGGAATCCCCTTTACATCAACCAAATCGCATCTACGTCCACGACGACCTGCGTTCGCGGAATCTTTTGTTGGTCGGCATAGCGCAACATTGTTCGCAGCACCGCGTTAAGCTTTTCGCGGCTTGCTGACTTGAGCACGAAGTGATACCGATAATCCTGCTTTAACCGGACGATCGGCGCGGCTGCTGGTCCGAGGACGCGAATCCCTTCATGGCGCGTTCTTTCAAACCATTGCCCCAATTGTCCCGACCACTTCAACGCGTCGTCGAGTTTGTTGCTTCGGACCAGAACATTCGCGAGCGCACTGTAGGGTGGATAGTGCATCCAACTGCGAAAGCGCAATTCTTTTTCATAGAAGCCGATGAAGTCATGCTGAGCCGCATATTGAATGGCGTAATGATCGGGAACATAAGTCTGAACGACTACGCGGCCTGGGCTGCCTCCGCGGCCCGCTCTGCCTGCGACCTGCGTGAGTAATTGAAATGTGCGTTCGGCGGCGCGGAAGTCCGGCATGCTTAATGCCGCGTCGGCGCCGACGACTCCCACCAAGGTCACACCATGAATGTCATGTCCCTTCGCGATCATTTGCGTGCCGACGAGCATATCGAGTTCGCCTTCATTCAAAGCATTTAGCGCGCGCTCGAAATCCTCCTGGCCGCGCACTGTATCGCGATCCAACCTGCCAATTCGCGCCTGAGGAAACATTCCGTGCAGCAGTTCTTCCAACTTCTCGGATCCGGTGCCGAGAAAAAATACGTATTCGCTGCCACAATACGCGCATGTCTTGGGGATCGGCGCGACGTGCCCGCAATAATGACATTCCATGCGATGCGAGCGCTTGTGATGAGTGAGTGCGATGGCGCAATTCTTGCATTCAAGTTTCTTTCCGCAGGTGCGACACAACACAACCGGGGAATAGCCACGCCGGTTCAGCAAGACCATGACCTGTTCTTTGCGATCCAAACACTCTTTGATTTCAGCGGCGAGTTTACGGGAGACCACCTGCTCGTTTCCGGTTTCCTGGAATTCCTGCCGCATGTCAATAATTTCGACTTCCGGAAGTGGACGGTGCTCGACGCGATCGGGCAATTGCAGCAATGCGTATTTGCTTTTCGCGGTGTTGAAGTAAGATTCAAGCGATGGCGTCGCGGACCCGAGAACTACCACGGAATCCGTTATTTTCGCTCGCATCACGGCAACGTCTCGAGCGTGATATCGCGGCATTTCCTCCTGTTTGTAAGAAGAATCCTGCTCTTCGTCCACAATGATGAGCGCGAGATTAGGCACCGGTGCGAAAACTGCCGACCGCGTTCCGACTACGATCCTCGCATCTCCCCGCTTGATGCGATGCCATTGTTCGGCGCGCTCTTTATCTGTAAGCGACGAGTGAAGAACCGCAACTTCACTGGCAAAAACATGATGCAGATCGGCTGCCATGGCGGGAGTCAGCCCGATCTCGGGAACCAGCAAAATTGCGGAGCGTCCAGATTCCAGCACGGAGCGCATAGCGGCCAGATAGACTGCTGTCTTGCCCGAGCCCGTAACGCCGTGCAATAGGGTCCCAGAGAATGTGCCCGCGCTAACCCTACGTTCAATTTCGCTTAGAGCGGTTTGTTGTGCGGTATTGAATTGGAAATCCAACGGGGGTAGGCGACCCGTAAGTCCGGAGACAATAAACTCTCCCGCATTGAGTTCGGTGACAATGATTTCAACCAATCCTCGCTTGACGAGCGTCGCCAACGTTGTTCGCGGTACGCCGGGCTGTTGCAAAGCTTCTACGGGACTTCTGCCTCCGGCTTCCGTGAGCCTATCGAGCAATTTCTGCTGGTTCGAATTAAATTTGCCCTCCGAATGTTTCAGCACCGCGACTTTAATCCGGCGGGTTAAATCGCGAACATTCGATACATCCTCTCTCGTGATCCATCTCTTGCGGATCATTCCGGTTAGCAATGATCTCGAAACTCGCAGCGTGGAGCGCAACGTTTCTTCTGGCGTGTGTTCGCGGGACGCCAGATAATCTAGAACCGTTATTTCCGCGAGCTGCTCGTCGGGAGTTTTCCGTGAGCGCGCGGACGATCCTGAAATTCCCGCTGCATAAAGCGCCGTGTGCCCTTCTCCCGTTATTTGGAAGTTCACCGCTCTCTTGAATTCCGCATTGAGCGGCAACATTCCGCGAAACACTTCGCCAAGGGGAGCCAGATAATAATTGGCGATCCATTTGCCCAAACGCATGAGGGAATCATCAAGCACCGGTTTGGGATCGAGCACGCCGATAATATGTTTGGCGGTAACAGAAGGCTCGCGATCATGCAATTCGACCGCGATTCCGGAAAGACGCTGCTGCCGGAACGGAACCAGCACGCGTCCGCCGATGACCGGTTCCATGCCAGCGGGAACGGCGTAAGTGAAAGCGGTGTCAAGCGGAACGGGCAGAACGACATTGCAAAATCGAGCCATTATGTTTAGGCCGGGGTCTATGGGATCTTAATATCGGGCTTCGACGGCAGAACGGTAAAGGCAGACCGAAATGCTCCACGTTGAGCAGTTCCACTTGTGATAGCTGTAAGCTATTGTTCTACTCCTCCGCCTTAGCTGGAATCGGTATGCCGAGTTCTTTCATTACCATCTGCAAGTCTTTCCACGTTTCTTTCTTCTGACGAGGATCGCGTAGCAGAAATGCCGGGTGATAGGTCACTGCAAGTTTAGTTCCGCGAAAGTCGAACCAGCGGCCTCGCAATTCCATCATGGAGGCACTCACCGCCAAGAGCGTCTTCGCGGCGACAGCGCCCAAAGCAACAAGGACCTTAGGCTTAATCGCTTCGATCTGCCGCATGAGAAATGGAGAACAGGTTTCACATTCATCGCGATCGGGTGCACGATTTCCCGGAGGCCGGCATTTGATAATGTTGGCAATGTAAACATCTTCGCGCGTCAAGCCCATGGCTTTGATCATGTTGGTGAGCAGTTGCCCGGATCGTCCCACGAACGGTTCGCCTTGCGTATCTTCGTCGGCACCGGGAGCCTCGCCGATGAACATGAGGTCGGCATTGGGATTGCCGACGCCAAAGACGATCTGCTTGCGTCCCTGCAAGTGGAGCTTGCAACGGGTGCAGTCGCCAATGTCTTCGCGTATCGAGCGCAAAAGCTGGAAAGGATCGTTGTTCGGGGCAGTATCAATTGTTTCCGGCCCCGCGACGTTTACAAAAGGCACCGGGACTTCGCTTTCCAGTTTAGTTTGCCGCCGATAGAAATCGTAAATGCCCAGTTCGTTATAGTAGCGAATTCGGTCGGTGAGAGCACGTTTCAGTTGAGAATCCATTGGCATCGAGACGATTGCGACATTTCCGAGCACGAGAATATCAGAATAGCCGTGTTTAAAAAGGAGAGAAGAGGATGGAAAGTCCGCGATCAGCCATCCAGATGCGAGCCGCGATTAGACGAAGGCGGTACTCCATCGTGACCTTGGCCGGCTAGCCTTGCCTCTTAAAATACTGTACGGCCTTTTCGTGAGCTTCGGCGGCTTTTCGCGAAGGGAAAGTTCCTAGATTACGACGTTTTCCCGTCCGGGCGTTTTTCTTGCGAGAATACAAGCGATACTCCCCAGACTTCAGCTTGCGGATCATTGTGTGCCTCCGTCGAGAGTTCGATGCCGAAGGAAAGAAGAAGGCGATGTTATGAGGCCACGATTCCTTCGCACAAAGAAAAACCACGTCTCATTCTAGTCAATGGTTAGCGCCTGAATGCTCTTAGCCTCAGGACTTGGCTATCGGAATAAGCCTCCGCAGCCCCACGACTTGATCGAGGACCCGCTGGGCCACCTTCCACTTTGTCGTTTCCGGGACTTCGATCACTTCCCCCTGAGTAATGATTGTTACAGCATTGCGGTCGGAATCGAAGCCAACGCCCTCGTGCGAGACGTCGTTTACCACGATAGCGTCCAGCGATTTTGATATCAGCTTCTTGCGGGCATTTTCCAGGACATTCTCAGTTTCAGCGGCGAAACCAATAATGATTTGGGACTTTCTTTTCTGTGAAAGTTCTTTCAGGATATCGGCGGTAGGCTGGAGTTCCAGTGTCGTCGCGCCGTCCCGTTTGATTTTGTGGGGGGCGACCGCGCTCGGCCTGTAATCCGAAACGGCGGCTGTCATGATCGCAACCGTTGCCTCGGGAAAAAGTTTCAGCACTGCATGACGCATTTCTTCGGCGGATTCAACTCTGGAAACCTCCGCTGCGCCTGGCGGCGTCAAAAATACTGGTCCTGTGACCAGTAACACCCTCGCTCCGCGTCTTAATGCGGCTTCGGCGAGCGCGTATCCCATGCGGCCGCTCGATCGATTGGTGAGATAGCGAACCGGATCAATCTTTTCCCGCGTCGGTCCCGCGGTAATCAGCAGAGTTTCGCCGGACAGGTCCTGCGATATGCCAAGCGCTTCCATGACTGCGGCTATGATCGCCCCATCGTCAGCCAAACGGCCCGTCCCCGTCATTCCACACGCAAGATAGCCGCTGTCCGGTTCCACGATTGTCACTCCGCGACTCTTCAGCAGTTCAATATTCGCGTGGGTTGCAGAATGGTTCCACATGTTCACATTCATCGCGGGCGCGATAACAACAGGCGCGGTGGTTGCAAGATACAAGGTCGTAAGGAAATCGTTCGCGATGCCCTGCGCAAATTTCGCGATGAGATCAGCGGTGGCGGGGGCAACCAATAACGCGTCAATAGATTGTGCGACAGCAATATGCTCGATGGCAGAGTCTATATTTGGATTTGAAGCGGGTCCCTGCGCTCCGAACATTTCAGTAATTACTTTTTCTCCGGATAGCGCGGCGAAGGTCAGGGGCCGTACGAATTCCTGGGCGGCTTCGGTCATGACGACCTGTACGTGAATGCCGCGGTCCTGAAGAAGGCGGACAATCTCGGCAGCTTTGTAGGCCGCGATTCCGCCGCATACGCCAAGGACGACTTTCATGGAGGGGCCTAATGGACTTCAGTTGCCGGTTGTCAGATTTCAGTTCTCGGATGTTGGGGGAGAGGTTCCGACCTTCCGGGAGCTGAAATCGCAAACTATTCCGATCCGATCGCCTTGTCGAGCATTTCGCCGGCAACTTCGGCAGCGGAACGGGGCATTTCCGGAATTACCCACTTTACTTTGCCAGCTTT
>PNAR01000510.1:0-563 GCA_003169715.1 Acidobacteriaceae bacterium
GCGCCATTTTCCACGATTGATCTCGCAACCCCAGACGGCAGCACCATCCCGATTGAGCAACGAAACCCGCGGGAGGTGACGCACTTTAACGGGAAATTGGTTACGCCAGAAGGTACGCAGGTTGAAAATCCAGCATTCGATGTCACTCCCGCAAAATACATAACTGCGATTATCACCGAACGCGGTATTGCGCGAGCACCCTACGAGCAGTCTTTTTCAAGCTTGTTGGAAGAAAGCGCCAAGGCCGGAACATAAAGTCTTTGATCCGCGAGTCTCAGTCTGCGTTTCGAAGCGGCGGAAAAGACATTGCCCTCGACTGTTTTCTGCCAGCTTCTACCGAACAACCGTTTCCTGCGGTCGTCGCCCTGCACGGTTCCGGCGGAAATTACTCCGGAATGGCTGAACCCGCCCGTCTATTAGCGGAGGAAGGAATCGCCGTCTACGTGCTCCATTACTTCGATCGCACCAGCACGATCTATGCCGAAAGCCGCTCTACCATTCTTCGGAACTCGCCTTTCTGGTTAAAGACTCTTTGGGATTGCGTAACCTTCGTTGCACACCAG
>PNAR01000510.1:657-3836 GCA_003169715.1 Acidobacteriaceae bacterium
CCGCCGGTACTGCCCCGTGCTGATCCTGCACGGAGAAGCAGACAAAACCGTCCCGGTGCGGGAAGCTTACGACTTACAGCAAATTTTCGAACGGAATCACGTCCCCTATGAGATGAAAATCTATCCCGATGTCGGCCACGGCTTTAGCGGCGCGGTCTGGCACGACGCCAGCAGCAGAACTGTGGAATTTTTGAAGAAGTATTTGGAATCGAAATAAATTTCTTCAGTAGGATTCTTGCGCGCGGAAGGCAATAAAAATGGGCGCCATTGTGCGCCCTTTTCTTTTACTTGTTATCGGCGAAAGGCTAAACGGCGCCCCTGCGTCCAGTCAATAGATTGACGATCAGCACGATCACAGCTATGACCAAAAGCAGGTGAATCAGACTGCCAGCAATGTGAAAACTAAAACCCAGCAGCCACAAAATCAGCAGAATTACAAAAACCGTCCAAAGCATAGAGCCTCCTTCGAGCCAATGCAGGTTACGCTACCGCTTCATTCTGCGCAATACCAGCCATAATGTACAGAATCGTCAAAAGAAACGAACCTTCGGTCCGGAATGGCTGTAATACTCACTTCGCTTGCCAGCTCCACTGGCGACCGGCAACACTCCCTGCTAACATCAGCAAAAGATGCCGCGTCGCCAAGCCAGAAAAGGAATCAAAGCTTCATCCGTGAACCCATCAAGGAGGATTGCCTCCAGTGGTCCTGTGCGGGATATTGTGATCATTACCGGGATGAGTGGTTCCGGCAAGGCCTCCGTCCTGAAAGCGTTCGAAGATCTTGGTTACTACTGCGTAGACAACCTTCCCGTTGGACTGATTCCCCCCTTCGCCGAACTGGTGGCGCAATCTTCGGAAATCGAGCGCACCGCTCTGGTGGTTGACGTGCGCGAGGGCAAGCGACTCGAGGAACTTCCGGAGATCGTGAAATCCGTCAAACGCATTCTGCCAACCAGGATAATTTTTCTTGAAGCTTCCGATGCCGTGCTTCTCCGCCGATTCAGTGAAACTCGCCGCCCGCATCCACTGGGGGCGAATACTCCCGTAAAGTCTTCTCTGACCATGGAACGCCGCCATCTTCGCAATATCCGCGCTATGGCCGACATGGTAATTGACACCTCGAAATTTAATGTTCACGAGCTGCGATCGCACATTACCGACCGTTTTCAGAAAAAGCAATCAGGCAGAAACATTTTGGTTTCATGCGTGAGCTTCGGATTCAAGAACGGTGTGCCTGAAGACGCCGATCTGGTTTTCGACGTCCGCTTTCTACCCAATCCTCACTTCATCCCGGAGTTTCGCCTCCTTACGGGACGCCACCCCAAGGTCGCGAAATATATTCGGTCTTTTCCTCAGACCAAAGAATTCATTCAGCGGATCTCGAAACTGCTGGTCTATCTGCTCCCGCACTACATCCGGGAAGGCAAGAGTTACCTGACCATTTCGTTCGGCTGCACTGGCGGCCAACATCGCTCCGTCATGATCGCGGAGGATGTGAGCAAGCACCTTCGCACATCGGGTTACCGCGTAAAAGTTGTGCATCGCGACAGCCCAAAATAGATCTTCGTAGGACAGCGGACCTCGCCGTCCTATCGAGCAAAGCTCGGTTCCTGGCCAAGGACCAAGGACTAGCGACCAGCGACTAACGTAGAATAAAACCTTGCAACGGATACCAACCTTTCTCAGCCTTGCCGTTTCCGCATGCGACAGGAATCGCCGATGCGGCAACTGACAAGGCTCTTACGCTACTTGGCTCCCTATAGCTGGCAGTTCTGGCCATCGGTATTCCTGTTGGCCGCGGTCGGCCTGCTCGACGCCTTCCGTGTGTTGCTTGTCGGCCCAATTCTGGATCGTGTGCTCAACCCTTCATCGGGATCTGAAAACATCCGGCTCTTTACCATTCCGCATACCAGTCACGCCATCTACCTGCAACAATTTGTTCCGGCGCATTTTCATAACGCTTGGACTATCGTCGCCTACGCCTTCGTCGCGTCCACCTTGCTGAAGGGGATTTGCGACTACGCAGGCACTTATCTCGTGAACTATGCGGGCTACGGGATGATGACCGACCTGCGAAATCATCTTTACGATTCCGTGCTGCGCCGTTCCGCGGCATTTTTCCAGAAGCACACCACCGGCACGCTGGTTTCCACCATCGTGACCGATATCGAGCGGGTGCAGTACGCCGTATCGAGTGTGCTGGCGGAATTCCTTCAGCAGTTTTTTACGTTTATCTTTACCGCCGTCGTGGTTGTTTTGTTAGGGAGACAGTTGGCGTGGCTTCTGTTGTTGTTCGTACCGTTCATTATCTATTCCGCGGGGAAGATCGGTGGCCGCGTGAGGCATACCACTCGTCGTGGGCAGGACAAATTAGCCGATATCCAAAACATCCTGCACGAAACCATCACGGGTAACCGCATTGTCAAAGCCTTCAGCATGGAGAGTTGGGAGATCGCACGCTTCCGGAAGGCAGCCCAGTGGTTGTTCCGCGCGAATTTGCGCTCGGTCGCCGCATCTGCCGTCAGCTCTCCCTTAATGGATATTTTTGGCGCTATCGCCATCGCTTTTCTCCTGCTGTTGGGTCGCGAGCAGGTCGTGCATGGGATCATGACTCCGGGAATTTTTGTCGCCTTCATCGTCGCCGTATTCAAACTCTACGATCCGGTGCGCAAGTTCGCGCTCTTCAACAATAATTTTCAACAGGCCCTGGGCGCATCTTCAGAAATCTTTCGGTTTATGGATACTCAAGACGAAGTACCCGAGAAGCCTGGAGCCAAACCCCTCCGGCCGTTTTCCAGAAGTATTCGCTTCGAAGACGTCTGTTTTGCCTACAGCCACGATCTTGAAGAATCGAATGACGTTCTTCGCAACATAAATCTTGAGGTAAACGCCGGCGAGGTCCTGGCGGTGGTCGGCTCCAGCGGCGCCGGCAAAAGCACACTCGTCCACCTGATTCCCCGGTTTTTCGACGTGAGCGCCGGGTGTCTCATGATTGACGATTATGATGTGCGTGACACCACACTAACGTCATTGCGGTCGCAGATCGGCGTGGTTACGCAAGAAACTATCCTGTTCAATGACACCTTGCGGAACAACATTGCGTATGGCCAACCCAGCATTTCTCAGGAAGATGTGGAATCTGCGGCGCGTGCGGCACTGGCTCACGACTTCATCATGGA
>PNAR01000173.1 GCA_003169715.1 Acidobacteriaceae bacterium
ATCGCCTACAGTAACGGTAACAACTTGTTCACGGCCAAGGCTGACGGGACCGATGCACGAAAGGTAATCACGGTAGGGGACTCAGGTTTTGTCTTTTACCCAGTCTGGTCACCCGACGGGAACCATTTGCGATTCACGTATCGTGCGACCTTCGACGCCCCGCAATATTTCATGGAAGTGTCGGTGGACGGCACGGGTTTGAGTCGCCTCCTGCCAGGATGGACCAACCCGCCCGATTCCGAGTGCTGCGGCGCGTGGACTGTCGATGGGAAGTATTTCGTCTTCCTGTCGCGCCGCCAAATTTGGGTGTTGCCGCGAAAGGCAGGTTTTCTGCACTCGGAACCAAAACCCAGTCAGTTGACGTCCAGCCCGATGCCATTGTATACACCGGTTCAAAGTACAGATGGCAAGAAGCTATTCGTGGTGGGGCGCACCGTCCGCGGCGAATTGACGCGCTATGACTTGAAGTCTGGCCGTTTCGAGTCCTACCTCGGGGGTATCTCCGCTGAATACGTCTCCTTCTCGAAGGATGGCCAGTGGGTGGCCTACGTCTCTTTTCCGGAAGGCACTCTATGGCGAAGCAAAATGGACGGTAGTGAGCGTTTGCAACTGACCTATCCGCCCTCGCACGCCCTGCTGCCCCGCTGGTCCCCTGACGGCAAGACTATCTTGTTCTATGACGCGTCGCGTACCAACAAGCCTTCTAAAATCTATGAGGTTTCACGGGAGGGGGGAAGCCCGCGGCCACTGATGCCCGACAACCCTGACCCTCAACTAGACCCAAACTGGTCGCCAGATGGAAGCAAGATCGTCTTCGCTGGCCGTTCCGCGGACGCTACATCCTCGATCCGGGTCTTTGATTTGGCGACCCGTCAAGTCTCCACGCTGCCCGGCTCGCGAGGGATGTTCTCGCCCCGTTGGTCTCCGGATGGTCGATATATTCCCGCACTCTCGGCCGACTCAAAGAGACTTCTCCTATTTGATTTCCAGACCCAGAAGTGGACGGAACTTGCCCAGGGCAGCATGGGCTGGCTGGAATGGTCAAAGGACGGCCGGTACCTTCAGGCACGCGATGAAAGTGGAACGGGTGCCATCATCAGGATTCGGCTGAGCGACCATAAAACGGAACGGGTTGTGGACCTCAAGAATTTTGCCACCGCGGGCTACTACGGAGCTTGGTTTGCGGTCGCCCCCGACGATTCGCCTATCATGCTTCGCAACGCCGGGACCCAGGATGTTTACGCCCTCGACTGGGAAGAGCCGTAATCGGTTCACTAAGGTGCGGCACGTGTACGGGCGAGGAGACTGGCCAAGTTCTGAACCCGAATTACGAGCAGACCGTAAGTCGGCTGTCCATGGATAGCTGGCGGGATTTTGGTGGAGGCGGCGGGAGTTGAACCCGCGTCCGAAAATGTTACTGGTCAAGAGACTACATGCTTATTCCGGTTCATGCCTTGGGCATTACCCCAAGACGTTCGCGGCCCACGCTCAGAACGGACAAGAAACGCTAGCCGCTAGCCTGAGATCTTAACCTCTCTCCCCAGACGTAGAAGAGAAGAGCAGCCCTCTGTGTGACGTTCGCTCGCCGCCCAAGGGCGAAGCGGCGGAAAACGGCTGCCTAATTAATTAGGCTGCGTATGCCATTTGTTGATTGGCAATTATCATTTTGCCCACGATTACAGGTGCGAGCACCCTGGCATGCCTCTTGGCCGCAAGCATCTCCGTCGAAGCCGTGACGCCCCCACTGGTGGGATTGGCCGTTAAAGAACTACTTCCAGACTAAGTTGCTTAAGCATGGAAGTCAATGTATTGGATGAACGGGAGGGTCCTTTGGTTCCAAGGGGCAAGTGGTGTCAAACAGCCTGGCTTAGGGCTTTTTAACTTCGATTTCATGTTCTTTCGTTTCGTGTCCTTTTGACGCAACGGTCCAATGGACTTTGTCCTCGGAAAACTCCATGCGATAGTCAATGTCGTTTGGCCCAGTCCACACGTTGACTACCTGGAAATAGTAAGTCTTACCAGTGTCGTCTTTATCTTCCCAGGGGAACGTCCATATATTCCCCTTGATCAATAGCTTGCCAGTGGTCGCATTGCCGCCTTCGGTGGGAATGACATAGCTCTTATATGCGTCGTCTTTCTGACTATATGTGAAGACGATCAGGGCTGCGGAGTTGCTGTCAACAAACTGATGGCATGCGAAATACTCGCCGCTGTTCCAGCACTCGTTTCGGATCGTAGTGGATTCCTCACGAGCCTTGCTAAATTTTGTGGCGAAATGCTCGGTGTGAAATTTCCAACTCCCGGCATAGGCCGCAAGATTGTTTATGGGCGTCACCGATTGAGGGATAGCAGAAGAAACCGCGCAGAGAACCATCGCCAACCCAAAGAGGAAGAGGGTTTGCATCATTTCGCCTCCATGACAGGTTATTGCTTAAGTCATGGACATTTTAGCAATGAGGCCGATGATGGGGAAGAAACATACGACTGAAAAGCGCAGCCCGAAGGATGATCAGTTGCTGCGCTTTGCAGTGAAGATGACAGGTTTCCGTGCTTTCGTCTTTGTCAGGCTAAACACTTACTTCTCCGCTTCGTCAGGCCGGGAGCTGCTTTTGGCGGCATCCTTTACTTTGCCCCACGCGTTTTGAACTTTCCCTTCAGCTTGCCTGGCTGCGCCTTTGGCTTGGCTCTTATCGTCACCGGTCCACTCACCGGCCTGCCGTTGAATGCGGCCCGCGACGTCCTTAGCTTTTCCTTTTACTTCATCTTTATTCATGATGTCCTCCCGTGAGATAGCGACATACCAGCGTAGGGAATTACCAAATTAGTGGACATCGGCACGAAACTGTAATTTCATAGTCAATTTGATGTAGCAATTTCCTCATGCCTTATTTTACGGAAGGCTCTTAGAAATCCGTCAATCAATTTTCCCGCCACAAATGGGATGCCCACATTCACAGGACAGCTCGCCGCCGGACTTGACGGTTTCACAATGCGGGCTGCAATACTTACTGTCTTGAGGAGCCGGGCAACTGCAACTTGGATGTCCACATCTGTTCTTCGTTTTGTCATGCATAGGTGAGTCCTTTCGTTTCCGAGTTTGCGTCAGCGTTTTGGCCGGTGATCGCGTGGCTGATTGTGATTTGATTCGCCGCTCGATGCCCCATCCGCATCCGCGGTTCGCTGGCGGTTCTTTGCATCCATTTTCGCGGATAGCTGCCTGGTTTTTGATGCCAGCTTCTTCGACTGTTGAACAACTTCCGCTTCTTTCGCGTTCACGCGTCCGGTGATCTCTCGTCTTTCGCCTGTATCGGGCATGTCTAATAATCGCTCAACAATTGGTTACGTTCTGTTCAATTTTGTACACATAAGCTTTAGCCCCGACTTCAAACCGGCGGCATACAAACCTTCATTGACTTTGCGCGGAAAGGGAGGGTATGGGCCGAGAGTCTGCTGGTTTAATTGATGAAGCTGAATACTGGTTCAAGATGAAACTTGTCGGAGCACACTGACAGGTGTCAAGTGTGCTCCGCTTTTTGACGGCACTCTATGCGTGGCTGAAAAGAGCTATCAGGATCACGATCGGGATTGGCACTCCTAGCAACAAAAGCAAAATGGAACGCATGATAAGCCTCCTCTAAAATTAAATAACTGCTAGATCGTCGTTACATGATCGCGTTGCCTGCCGCCTATCGTACCGGCGTAGCTGGCGCAGAATGCTCCGCATAACAATGCTACGAAAAGCCACAACGACAAATGTGCGAATGCCCTTCGTGCTTCATCGGCAGCCTGCTGAGCTTGTCCGAACACATCGGAAACACGCTTCTGCGAATCGGCCGGGCTTATTCCGGTCCTGGCGGATACCATTTGATCCAAATAGGTCTGATCCGCTGGTGGAATCGCGCCCGATTTAAGCCCGTGCCCGAAGATGCGCTCGACTTCGCCTCGCTCGGCGGTATCGTTGCGTTCTGCCACCGCGCCGTTGGAGCGCAGTAGCATGTCAACAAAGTAGGCGTTGGGATTGAGCGTTCCTGCCTCGCCTCGTGTGTCAGCCGCATTCGCCGTGCCGCCACGTTGTGCCACTCCTCCTGCAAACATCGCAGCTGCGGATGTCAGGAATGCAGCAGTGATTACCATTCCTACGGCCCATACCAGGAAGCCATGCGCCGTGTCACGAAAATACACTTCGTCGGTATGAATATGAACCCACTTGGTGCGCAGACGGCCCGCCAAATATCCACCCATGGCAAAGGCAATAATTTGAGTTAGGATCAGCCAGCCGATCGCCATCCCGCTGATGGTGGAGCGCGATGCGCCAGCGTTCGCCCACGGCGAAACTGAGGAAAATCCCAGTCCCGTGCCGAGCGACAGCAGGATCAGTGCCAGTGACGCGGAAACAAACGCGCCGCCAATTACTGCCGCCCACGAAATTCCGCCGGAATGGTGCTCACTTCTATTGGGGACTTCAGCTATCGGAGACTCACGTTCAACAACCGGACGAGGAAGCGCGGATGGTTGCATAATTCCCTCCCTTTCTGGATTTCAGATTGAATCTCTAAAAATGATGGCCGAGCCTGTTAGGGCCGTTATCCATGATCGCTTCCTCCCTCAGAACTGCGGCTTTTTCTAGAAGCTTCCGCCATTCGGACGCTACAAGGCAATCCGGCGTTAAACTATCAGGCAAATACTCTAGAAAGAGTAGGTTTGTACTGCACGAGACTAAAATCTCGGACGAATCAAGGCGTTGGATCGCAGAAACCTCCGCCCCAACGACGCGCCCCGTTTCTATCTACAGGGCGGCTGCTACAATCGCCGTCCCTTGTTTAGCACCGACGCAAGCCGACAAATCTTCGAGTCAGCCTTGGAGCGGGTGCGGCGTAGTTACAGACTCTACGTTTACGGATACGCAGTGATGCCGGAGCATGTTCACCTCCTACTCAGTGAACCGCAACGGGATACGCTGGCCGATGCGCTGAAATCGTTGAAGCAAGGGGTATCGCGGCGCCTACTTCCAAAAATGAGTGGCCCACTCAAGCCAGGTTTTGGCTTGAGTGGTGAACAACATTTCGGGCATAAGAAGTACTAGGATCTCAACATTTGCAACTACCCGCAGTTTGTGGAGAAGCTGCGCTATATTCATCGCAATCCTGTGAAGGCTGGGTTGTGCGAACGTCCGGAGGACTGGGCCTGGAGCAGTTTCCGCCACTACGCAACCGGCGCTGAACGACGCGTCGAGATCGAGTCAGAATGGACGGGACGAAAACGCGAACGAGCGGCGGGAAGACTTTGTCCAGCGGTAGAACTGCCCCATTCAAGCCAGAAGCGGGCTTGAATGGGCCACCGTCGTATCAAGGTATTTAAACGTTCCACCCGGACAATCCCCTAATTCTAAGTTTCTCCGGAGCCTGCCACTTGTGTCCTATTTCTCTTTACAACACAATGGAACGGACGAGCCGTTGGGGCACGAGCGAAACGTCTAACTCCAAAAATAATCTGACCTTCTGACGCCATGACGGAAACTCTCAACACGCAGTGTTGCATCGTGGGCGGCGGTCCGGCGGGCATGATTCTCGGCTATCTTCTGGCCCGGAAGGGTGTGGATGTAATCGTCCTCGAAAAACATGCCGACTTCCTGCGCGACTTTCGAGGGGATACGGTCCATCCATCCATACTGGACGTAATGTACGAGCTTGGCCTGCTGGACGAATTCCTTCTCCGTCCCCATCAGGAAGTGCGCCAGCTATCCGGGCAAATAGGCAACGAAACCGTCACCATTGCAGACTTCACGCATCTTCCAACCCACTGCCGTTTTATTGCCTTGATGCCCCAATGGGACTTCCTAAACTTTATCGCTGAAAAAGCGCGTAGCTACTCTTCATTTCACTTGAGAACTAACGCAGAAGTCACAGACCTGATCGAGAAAGACGGACGTGTTACTGGTGTGCGCGCCAAGACTCCGAACGGAGAATTGGAAATCTACGCAGGGCTGATCGTTGGTGCGGATGGGCGACACTCGGTGGTGCGGGAGCGTGCAAAACTCGAAGTTGTAACATTCGGATCGCCGATGGATGTTATGTGGATGCGAATCTCTCGAAAGCCCGACGATCCCGGGCAGACTTTCGGACACGTGGATGTCGGAAAAATTCTGGTGCTGCTCAATCGCGAGGACTATTGGCAGTGTGCATATGTTATTCCCAAAGGGAAAGCTGACGAAATCCGGCAGAAGGGAATCGAACTTTTTCGCGAAGAAATCGCCCGGCTCGAGCCTTTCTTACGCGACCGTGTGCACGAGTTGCGCGATTGGGATGATGTCAAGTTGCTCACCGTTGTAGTGGACCGCCTGCGCCAATGGTTCCGGCCGGCCCTTTTGTGCATCGGCGACGCCGCTCACGCCATGTCTCCAATCGGAGGTATTGGAATCAATCTGGCAATTCAGGATGCGGTCGCGGCGGCGAACATCCTGGGAACTAAATTGCTGCGCGGGGTTCCAACTGATAATGATCTCCAGGCGGTTCAGCGGCGAAGGATGTTTCCTACACGAGCCACGCAGCGTCTCCAGGTTTTTCTGCAAGACCACGTGATTCTGCGCGTCCTCTCAACTAACAAACCGCTCACTCTACCTTGGCCTTTGAAACTCTTGCGGAGATTTCCCATACTACGCAGAATTCCCGCCCGCACGGTAGGCGTCGGATTCCGTCCCGAGCACGTGAAGGACGCTTAAACTCTATGACGCATGAACTCGACGAATTCGCGGCCAACCCCTATCATGGAACGATCATTTCATTCTCAGAGGAATCAAAATGTCTGAACCTACTTATGAAGAGCTAAAAGCGCGGTTAGCCGAATTGGAAAAACAACCGCGCCGCACCGGGAGTCTTGAATTTCGTGTCAGCGAAAAGGGCGGTGTCAGCGTTTATGGCCTGGGCCGCTTCCCAGTCACCCTCTACTACGAGCAATGGACGCGCTTATTGGAAACTTCCGAAAAGCTGCGCGAATTTCTGGAGGAAAATAAATCAAAGCTGAAGCTGAAAGACCAATAAGATCTGCGGAGCGGGACTGAAAACGAGAGGTTGCCAACACGCGCAAGGTCCTTCGGGACTGAAGGTCCCAGGATGACGCTGGCTGGAAGAATTGTTCAAATGAGCCTTCATCTAATTGGGAACTTCTATCGCGCCGCCTTTTTCTGTGACTGAGGATTTGCCTTCTCCGCTTCCAACTGTTTCAGTTCGTAACACAAGTACATCATCTGGCCGACATGATGATGCATGTGCGTTGCGCATCTCAAAAAAATTGTCAGCCGATTGTGAGCGTCCTCTTCCCGCACAGCGGTGTATTCTTTACCCCAATCCCCGCTTGTTTGACAAAGCAAACTCCGGATCACTACGTCCGCGGCCTCGTCAAACTGTTTTAGCGCTTCTTCTTTTCTTGGGTGGTTAGTCTCGGTGAATTCCCGGTCGCGGTCACGCACGTATTCGGTTCCACTAATCTCAGTTCCGATGTAGTAGTTCAAATTGCCCGCAAGATGAAGCACCAGATGCCCGAAGCTGTTTCCAAATGCAAACGGCTTGCTCCAGAACTGTTCATCGCTAAGGGGCGCTGCCAGTTCCCGCACTTTGCATGCCAGATGGGTATAGCGTTCGGTAAATGCCGCGACCAGCGTTGAATTTAAGTCATCCATAGTTCTCGTCCCTGCCTAAGAATAAGCGTCCTCGGCTGTCCAGCCGAGTAAAGCTCGGCACGACTTTTTCGTGGTCCTTCGTGCGTTTCGTCATTCAATGATTTTTCAAGCGCAATTCCGCAACACCAGCGCCGAATTCTTGGATCCGAAAGCTATGCAATTGCAGATTGCGTGTTCGATCACTCTCTTTCTGCCGGCATCCGGCACATAATCCAGATCACAATCCGGATCGGGATTCGTGAGATTGATGGTTGGCGGAATCTGGCCTCGTTTCATGGCCACAATCGTCGCCGCTACGCCGGCGGCTCCGCATGCTCCCTGAGGATGCCCGATCTGCGATTTCAACGCCGACATGGGAACCTGTTTTGCCCGGTCGCCGAGCGCAAGTTTCAGCGCGCGCGTTTCGATGCGGTCATTCAGTTGCGTGGATGTCCCGTGCAGATTCACGTAATCAACATTATCGGCGGAAATGCCTGCTTGCTTCATTGCCAGTCCAATCGCGCGTGCCGGCTCTTCTCCACATTCCTGCAACCGCACGCGGTGAAACGCCTCGCAGGTTGATCCATAGCCGCAAACTTCCGCGAGCATCTTCGCGCCACGCGCCCGCGCATGCTCGTATTCTTCGAGGATAAACATCCATGCGCCCTCGGCCAGCACAAAGCCGTCGCGATCCACCGAAAACGGCCGCGATCCCTGCTCGGGAGAATCATTCCACGAATCAGTCAGAATCTTCATCAGGATGAATCCTTTGATGATGCCAAGCGCGATCGGTGCGTCCGCCCCTCCGCTCAACACGGTATCCAATCGTCCCGACTGAATCTGCCGCACCGAATATCCGAACGCGTCGGTGGATGAAGTGCATCCTGTCGTGATCACATGACTGGCGCCGCGCAGTCCGAAGCGCACATTCAATTCGCTGGAGAGCGCTCCCATCACTCCCGTCGGGACGCAGAACAAGCTCATGGATTTATATTGCTCGCGGAAAAAAAGCCGATACTGCTCTTCGGTAAACTCCTGCGAGCCGCCGCCGGAACCCATAATCACCCCGAAGCGACGCCGCTCTTCAAGGGGAAGGGAAGCGGGATCAATTCCCGCGTCACGAAACGCCTCGGTGCCCGCGGCAATAGCCAGCGGCAATACACGGGACACATGTTTGCGGTCGCGCTTCTCGACCCAGGCTAATTCGTCAAAGTCGCGAACTTCGCCAGCGATGCGCACCGGAATTTCATCGGGATCGAATCGCGAGATGCGGCTCACGCCGCTCTTTCCCGCCAAAATCGCGTCCGAAAAAGCGGAATTCCCCACGCCGTTAGGACTAACCACGCCCATCCCGGTCACCATGACCCGCCGTTTGGTTTTTTCCGCCATACTGCAAATATATATGAACTCTGGTTGGTCAGGTTTGTTGCGGAGTTTTGGGTAGCACGTTTTTGGGTGGCGCAGCGCTTTCGCGATGGTCCCGATCACAAATCACGGGCCATCCTCCACTCGTCGAAAATCGCGCTGAGTGGAACAGCCTCATTAGTTAATATTTTAAGAAATAAAATCTCACAAACGTGGGCCGCGCCGCAGCTCGGAATTGCACCTCAGGATCTACCGTTTCTTCGCTGGCGGGCCATTCTGGGCCACTGCGGCCTTCACGAGCGCCTTGAACGCGCCCGCGGCGACCTTCTCCCTTTCGTGGATGTCGATCGCCCTTCGCGTGTTGCCTTCCAAGCTGGAATTGAAGAGGCACGATGGGTCGCGGATACTGGCCCCCCGGGCGAACGTGAGCTTCACGACCTTCGTGTACGTCTCCCCGGTGCAGACAATCCCGTGGTGCGACCAGACCGGAGTGCCCATCCACTTCCACTCCTCGGTCATCTCGGGATCGGCTTCCAGGATCAGCGCCCGCATGCGGGCCAGGGCCTCGCCGCGCCATCCCCCCAAGTCGCGGATCCGCTGGTCGATGAGCCGGGAAGCGGGTTTCCCGGTCGCTCGCTCATGGCTGCTCATAGTTCTCCTTTTTAGAGGGTGGACTAAGGCGATTTTGGGGTCAAGACACTATCTTAAATAACGTTATATCGAAGTGACTAGCGAATTCCTGACAGAATGGCGCGGGTACTAAATGGGGTAATATCTGCGGCATCCGATACAACGACAGATCCTCCGGGCGGAAGCGGATTCCGCGAGTGACAAGTCTCATAGGGGACATACCCATTCTGATAGGCGAAAGAGGGACAAGATCATGTTAAACTTCCCCGATTTTGGGCGAGAACACACCCATGAACCTGCGGAAGAGATTGGGGCATGCGCTGCTGGCTTTGCTGATCGTCGCCGTGATCAGCGTGAGCGGATATTGTCTGCTCGGAGGCCGGGATGTGACCTTCCTGCAAGCGCTATACATGACGGTGATCACGCTCTCCACTGTGGGCTATGGAGAGATTGTGGACACCAGTCACAATCCTCTGCTGCGGATTTTCAATATATTTGTGCTGCTGTTCGGCGTGGCGATTATGATTTACGTCATTTCGGTGGTGACGGCATTCCTGGTCGAGGGACAACTTAGCGACCTGTTTCGGAGGCGGAAGATGGAAAAGCAGATCAGCATGTTAACCGGGCATTACATTATTTGCGGCCTTGGGGATACGGGGCGGCATGTTGCCGAGGAACTTCAGACTACTGGAACGCCGTTTGTAGTGATTGAGAGCAATGAGGAGGTGGCGCGGAAGTTCTGCGAGGGGCGGCATGATTTGCTTTACGTAATTGGAGACGCGACGGATGAAGCGGTGCTTGATCACGCTGGCGTCGGTCGCGCGAGAGGCCTGATTGCCGGGCTTCCGGCTGACAAGGACAATCTGGTGATTACGTTTCTGGTGCGGCAGAAAAATCCGGCGATCCGCATTGTGGCACGCTGTACCGATGAGGCAAAGTTTTCGGCGCGGATGGTGAAGGCGGGGGCGAACTCAACTGTGTCCCCGAACCGGATTGGTGGTCTTCGCCTCGCCAGTGAAGTGATCAGGCCGGACGTGGTGGAGTTCCTGGACCTTATGTTGAAGGAACATTCGCACACGCTGCGAGTCGAACAGATCGAAATTCCGGAGGGATCGAGTTGGAGCGGCGTATCGCTGGACGATCTCAATCTGCGGTCGCGGTACCAGCTTATGCCTCTGGCGCTGAAAAATTGCGGCGTACGGCAAGGTCACCAATCCGCGTTCCAGGTGAATCCTCCCGGGACGCAAGTTTTGCGGGATGGTGAAATTGTGATTGTTCTGGGCGATGTGAATGATGTGAAGCGGGCGCGGGAGGAATCGCATTTACGCCGGGCCGCGTGACGGAATGGGCTACTCGATTATCTTTAACAGATTACCTTTAACAAATGGCCTGCAATCAGCAACGTTGATCCCACGTTGAGAGATGCTTTTCTTCGCAATTGCACAAAGGTACCGTTGTGACTGCCGGCATCTTCCAATACAAAATCTTCCCCACGCTTTGAAATTAGAGCATGGGAGCGGCTCATCAAATGATCGTCGGGGAAAGTGTAGGTGCCGACGGTGCGGCCAAGCTGTACTTGCAGCGCGTTCAACGGGCATCGTTCCATGGGGTCGCCTGCATTATTGGTTCGGACCAAAATAGCCGCCTTGCCAGCGATCAATGCGACATCGCCCTGAGCATTAATGGTGCCGGTCATTAATGCTGGTTCCAGCTTTTCTTCGAAGCGGAACAGTTGCCGGCCAGCCAGAAAAATGTCGGCATTTTCGAGCACGTGTGCGCCAATGAGGCGCAGAAAAATGCTATGGACTTCAGCGGACGGCTCCTCGACAAACAGGTCGTCACCTTCTAGTAAAATCCGCGCCCACACGTTAGGGAGATCAAGATCGTTGGATATTACAAGCGTGTTCTCCGCGGAAAGTCCGACGCCGAGTTCGGATCGTACGGAATATTCCGCCGCAGCGCCGGCGTCTTTACTATTATTCAATTGCAGTTTGAAGCGGCGGGGCGCGGGTAAAGAGGAAATTTCAGGACTCACGCCCGGTGCGGCAAGTGGGGCCTGAGTTGGCTGCCATCGCACGTGGAAAAGCGTGCGCTCACCGGTTTTTCCTTTGAGCACAAATCGGCCTAGCTCCTCGATTGTGAATCCGCAGTTACGAACCTGCCCGAACATTTCCTCGGAGAGCGCGATGTGGCCGGCCCCGGCGACACTCTCGACGCGTGAGGCCATATTCACCACGTCGCCAAAAACATCCGTGGTGCGAACGATGCCAGTGCCGTAATGCATGCCGATACGCAGCGCAATACGGTCGTCTTGAGAACGGGCAGCGTCCAGTTGCGTCAAGGATCTTTGTATTTCGATGGCGGCCTCGACAGCATGTTTCGGTTCGGGAAAGGTCATCATGGTGCCGTCGCCAATGGTCTTGATCACGGTTCCACTATGTTTTTCGACGTGGGAGCGTATCAGATTGTCGCATTGGTGCAGCATGAATAAGCCGGCAGTATCGCCATGCCTCTCGAAGTAAGCCGTAGAGCCTTGAATATCGCTGAACATGACGACGAGAGTCCTGCGAAACCGCTCGAGTTCCCGCAAAGCCTGAGGATCAGCCTCAGCCTGGCGAAGTAGTTTCGTCACTCTCATGCCGGAATCGGAACCCTGGCTCATGGCGAGCAAGATGTTAGCAGAATGTCACCGGGTGGAGCGGGATCTTTTATTCTCTTTGCAATTCTCTTCCTCTCTTTCTCTCGTCTTCGGCGCGCGCGCGATTGTGGATTACACTTCGAAAATGTTGGAAAGCAGTATCTGAAAAAAATATTGAGGATATGTTTTACGGCAGTTGTCAGTTTTCAGTTTTTAGTTTTCAGCAGATCCATAGTCTTCCGCCCGGCAAATCAATGGCAATTGTGGCGAAGCAGCATTTACAATAAAGCTATGGCGAACGATCTTAACTTTGGGCCGTACGTTTCGGTTGAGAATGGCAAGAAGGTTGTGAATGACCTTACTTATGGTAATCCCACGCCCGAAGGGGTTGTGCTTACCACGCTCGATAATGCGGTCAACTGGATGCGCAAGAATTCCATCTGGCCGATGACTTTTGGATTGGCATGCTGCGCCATTGAAATGATGTCCATGGGAGCCGCGCGTTTTGATATTGCGCGATTTGGAGCGGAAGTTTTCCGGCCGTCGCCGCGGCAATCTGATCTCATGATTATTGCGGGGCGGGTGTCCAACAAAATGGCTCCGGTAATCCGGCAATTATGGGAGCAGATGCCGGAACCGAAATGGGTGATCTCGATGGGCGCGTGCGCGACTTCGGGTGGGGTCTTCAATAATTACGCTCTGGTACAGAGCGTCAATCAGGTGATTCCAGTGGATATATATGTTCCGGGCTGCCCTCCGCGGCCTGAGCAATTAATTTATTCCATCACTTTGCTGCAAGACAAAATTCAGAAGGAACGCGGCACGATCAAACGCGCTCTGAATATTTCATAATTCGCCAGCATCGCAAATAAATTCGTTAGCATCGCAAATAAATTCGTTAGTGTCGCAAATAAATTCGTTAGCATCGCTAACTAGTTAGTTTGTTGCGCCGGGGCGCCTACTAAGCGTTTTACCTTAGATCACAGGCGCGATGCACCTTCGAGTGGGTTTGCACGGTTTTTTCTTCAGTTTTCGATTGATCCCAATCCTAACTGTCAATAGAATCCGATTAATTCGTAAATGGTTTTCTGCGCCGCTTCGTAATCACACAAGCTGGAGAAAAGCTAAAAATGAGAGTAAAGGTCCCCTGTCTACTCGCTTGTTTCATTACCTTATTTTGCTCGACCTGGGCGGCAGCCTGGGTGGGCGTTTCAACTCCCGGAGGCGGTTCAACGGTATCTTCACCGGTGCATTTCGTTGCCAGCGCTACGTCTACATGTTCCAAGGGCGTGTCTGCAATGGGCATCTATACCGCGTCAAACTCACTGGCGTACGTGGGGAACGGCGCCAATCTCGATACTAATTTAAGTCTCAGTCCTGGCACTTACAATGTGATCGTGCAGGAATGGGACAACTGCAATGGATCTACGACCGCGCCGCTAACTATAACCGTAGGCGGATCGGGATCTGGAGTGCAGGTCTCGCAACCAGTGAGCAACAGCACAGTATCGTCACCCGCGCACTATGTAGCTTCAGCCGCTACGAGCTGTCCGGCGGGCGTTGCTGCGATGGGAATCTATTCCGGGCCCAATCAGCTTGCGTACACGGTGAACGGATCGAAGCTGGACGCTAACCTGAATCTGAATCCTGGAACTTACAACACTGTCGTACAGGCGTGGGACAATTGTGGCTCGACGGTAACCATGCCAGTGAACGTGACCGTCAGCAGTGGCGGGGGCAAGCCGGGCGTGCAAGTGACGTCCCCGACGAATAACAGCACGGTATCGAGTCCTGCGCACTACGTGGCCAGCGCGACAACGCCATGTGCGCAAGGCGTCGCCGCCATGGGCGTTTACACTGCCGACAATGCCCTCGCATATTCGGCGAATGGTTCGACGCTGGATACCAACCTCAATCTGAATCCTGGAACCTACAACACCGTGGTTCAGGAGTGGGATAAGTGCGGCGGTTCGACCGCGACGCCGGTGAAAGTCACGGTGTCAGGCGGGGGCGCTTCCGGAGGCAAGACGTTTTACAACCTGCAAAAGCAGAGCGGGTGGACTGGTTATGCGCTGCTGCCATCCCTAAATTACAATATTTGCCCCGGCTGCAAATCAAGCGGTCCGGAAGAGACGTGGGCGTGGAATGAGGGTGTTGGTTCCCCATCACTGAGCGGGAGTGCGACGCAAACGAGCATTGGAGGGACAGCCAGCTCGCAGAAGTTTTCCGATGTGCTCTGGAATAATCATCTGATCGGCGACTTTTCTTCACAGGGTCTTCCCGACTACAACAAAACCCTTGCTCCAAGCCTCCACGATTTCACTTACGATGTATATTTCTGGGTGGGAAATGTAGAGACTTCGCAGGCCCTCGAATTCGACATCAACCAGTTTGTGAATGGGCAATCATTCATCTGGGGACACGAATGTCGGGTCGCGGGTGGCCACCAATGGGACACATGGAGTAATCCGGGCCAGCATTGGGTCCCAAGCGGCGTCGCGTGCAATCCCATCAGCAACGCCTGGAACCATTTGATCTTGCACGTGCAGCGAACTTCGGACAATCATCTGTTGTTCGCTTCGATCACGCTGAATGGTCAAACCGCGAACCTGAACCGATACGACACGCCGACGCCGACTAGCTGGTACGGGGTTACCATCAACTATCAGATTGACGGCAACCGCAATCAGGATGCGTATTCGGTGTTTCTGGATAATTTAAACTTTACTTATCAATAGGCTTTTGGCTCTTGGCCTTTGGCTCCTGGCTAAAACGCTTCGGTAAAAGGAAAGACCCATGTTGAAGGTGGGTCTTTTCTTTTGTTCATTTTGCCCGCATTCAAAATCCAACTCCCTCCGGCATGAAACGGGCTATAATCAAGGGAATTCGGGATGGTCCGGCCATGAAGTTACGTAATATCCCGCCTCCGCTCGTTCTTGTTTTCCTGGTTGCAACCCTGTTTGGCAGCGACACTCAACAAACTCCCGTGCCTCACATATCGAAGCAAACTCGAATGGATTTGATCGGGGCTTTCAATGCTGACCTGGTGTATATCCGCACACCGTTTCCCATGGGGAAGAAGGGCCTGACGTTGAAGGATGGAGTAATTTCTCCCAGCGGAGAGGAACTTCGGCAGATGATTGCGATGTGGGGACCATCGGTGAAGCCCGGGGATCGGGCAATGATTTCGGAGATCGAGATCAGAGCCAACCGAATACATTTTGAAATTAATGGTGGGCCAGTCAAGAAGCTGAAGTGGTATCAGCACATTTCGGTCGGCACCGCCGGTAATGAAACGCCGATCGCCGGGAGTCCTCAGGATAATCCGCGAGGCTCTTATGTGGACCTGGTATTTGACCACTATGTCCCGGATCTGAATGCGCGGCAGTTGAAAGCGCTGCTGGCGCCCGTCTTCGATTTCGATTCCAAGTCGGTGCTGCAAGCGTATCTTGAGACGGTCCCGCCGGTCGTGAAGGACGCAATCCAAGCGCATCGCGTGCTTGTGGGCATGAATCGCGAGATGGTGATTTACTCGAAGGGCAGAGCGGGACAGAAGACTCGCGAGAAAGATGGAGAGACCGATTACGAGGAATGGATCTACGGACAGCCTCCGCAGGATGTGGATTTTGTCCGCTTCGTGGGCGACGAAGTGGTACGTGTAGAAACCATGAAAGTAACCGGACAAAAAGTAGTGCGAACGGAAAAGGAAGTGAATCTTGATACCAGCCTAGCCAAAGCTGGAGCCGCGCCTACGGCCCGGCCAGCAATTGCTCCCACCCTGCGCCGCCCCGGCGAAGAAGAGACAGACAAGCCGGATCGAAGCGGCCCGCAGAATCTGCAATAGCAAGCCGATCCGGTAGCGATCATTGCGCCATTTACACAGTCTCGCCGAGTCAATCCAGGTTAGTGGACAGATCGCGGTTACGCCATTTGTTCGCCGTAATTAAGCCACTTTTATCCAGTAATGTGGTAATATCCACGAAGATGGCCCTAAAGTTCGATGAAGGCAAAGCCACGCAGGCAGCCGCATTTTTGCTGAAAATGCGCGGTGGTCGAATGCATTACCTCAAGTTAATAAAACTTCTCTATCTTGCGGACCGCACAGCACTTCTTCGTTGGGGCTTACCCATCAGCACCGACAGTTACGTTTCCATGAAAAATGGGCCAGTGTTGAGCAATGTGCTTAATTTGATAGTGGAGGATAAGCATAAGCCTGTTTGGGCTAGATTCATTTCAGCTCCATTAGGGGACTATGAGGTCGAGCTTCGAGAAGAAGCGCCGACTGATCGTTTATCAAGGGCTGAGGAAAACCTGCTCAGCGAGATCTATGCCGAATACGGTCATCGAAACCGGTGGGATTTGGTGGAGAACGTGATGCATAAACTACCGGAATGGCGCGATCCACAGGGCGGAGCGGCAAAGATCAATATTCGAGAAATTCTCGAAGCCCAAGGTGAAAACGAAGAAGAGATACGGGCAGTCGTGAAGGAGCTTCAGACAATTGCCAACGCCGAAGAGGCATTGTCATTTCGCTAGATGCTCAATTGCGGAGATACGTTTTATGCTGGTGAAACTGAAGATGACGAACCACACCTCTCGATAATCATTACGCCTCCCAGCGAAGGTGAAGTCGTAACCGTTAGCATCACTACCCGGCGGCGCAAGAGTGAGGCGCTCGCGTGTCTTAACGTCGGAGACCATCCCTTCATAAAACATGAGTCTGTAGTCGCATATGCGTATTCACGCACTCGTTCCGTAGATGACATTGAATTCGCGATCCAGAGTGGTAATGCCATACTGCGGGAGCCAGTTACCCCTGCGCTACCGAAGAAAATCAGGATGGGCTTGCGAGATTCCGATTTCACGCCAAACGGTGTGCGGCACTTCTATTGCAGTCTTCAGATCGAGGAGTAAATCAAACCACGGGTCGAGGCTTTGCGCGGTACCTCATCGGCCTTTACACTTGAGCGGTGAAGATTGGGTTGGGGCAAATTAATCCCACGGTCGGCGACTTTGCGGGGAATGCGGCGAAGATCACCGAAGTTTCGACACGCGCCAAGGCTGCCGGGGCCGAGTTGGTGCTGTTTCCCGAACTTTCGATCTGCGGATATCCTCCTCGAGACCTGGTAGAGCGTTCTTCATTTGTAGAACACAATCGTGCGGCGGCAGAAGGCGTGGCGCGAGACACGCGCGGCATCGCCGTCATTTGTGGCCTGGTCACGGCTGCCGATGCCAGCACCGGCAAATCGGTGATGAATTCCGCGGCGCTGCTGAAGGATGGCGCGATCGCGTTCGTTCAGTCCAAGATGTTGCTTCCTACTTATGATGTGTTCGACGAGATGCGAAACTTCGCGCCTGCCCGCAGCCAGAGTTTGTTTCCACTCTTCGGAAAACAGATCGCGCTGACGATTTGCGAGGACGCGTGGAACGACAAACAGTTTTGGAATAAGAGGCTCTATACGTTTGATCCTGTGGAGACGCTGCTGAAGGCAGGAGGAAAGTTTCTGCTGAATATCTCGGCGTCTCCATTTTGGATGGGCAAGCGTGAATTACGCCGGGACATGTTAGCGGCGATGGCGCGAAATTACAAAGTCCCCGTGGCCATGGTGAATCAAGTGGGTGGAAATGACAGTCTGGTGTTTGACGGTTCCAGCATGGCGTTTGATTGCTCTGGGAAAGTAATTGCGCAGTGCAAGTCCTTTGAGGAGGATATGGTTGTTTTCGATTCCGAGAAGTTCACCGGGGAAGTCCATGAACAAATTGCCGGGGACGACCCTAGCGTGTACGCCGCATTGGTGCTGGGAACCCGCGATTACGTACGCAAATGCGGATTCAAACAAGTGATTGTCGGCCTGAGCGGAGGGATTGACTCGGCCCTGACCGCGACCATTGCGGCGGACGCGGTTGGTCCTGAAAACGTGATCGGTGTGGGCATGCCCGGTCCGTATTCCTCGCAAGGATCCATAGACGACGCGAAAACCTTGGCTAACAATCTTGGCATACGTTTTGAATTGCTCTGCATTACCGATGTCTTTCAGGATTACCTTAAGACCCTCGCGAAAGTCTTCTCGGGTTACGGCGAAGATATAACGGAAGAAAATATTCAGTCACGGGCACGCGGGACGCTGTTGATGGCCTTATCCAATAAGTTTGGGGCGATCGTGCTGAGCACTGGAAATAAGAGCGAGTTAGGAGTCGGGTACTGTACTTTGTATGGGGACATGGCCGGAGGACTCGGTGTGATTTCGGACCTCCCCAAAACTTTGGTTTACCGGTTGAGCCGCTATGTAAACTCGCGACGAGCCGTGATACCTGAAGCGACCTTTGAGAAACCGCCGTCAGCGGAATTGCGGCCGGACCAGAAAGACAGCGATAGCCTTCCGCCGTATGATGTGCTGGATACGATTCTGGAAGAATATGTGGAAGACTACCGCTCGGCGGAGGCGATTTCATCTGCGCACGGATTTGATTTGGGCTTGGTACGCAAGGTCATTCGCATGGTGGAACGCAGCGAATATAAGCGGCAGCAGGCGGCTCCGGGATTGAAGATTTCTGCGAAGGCTTTCGGCTCCGGGCGCCGCTTCCCAATCGCGGCCAAATCAGATGTTTAGGGGCCTCAGGTAATATATCCGGATTGCAAGTGGTGCAAGGTCTTCCGAATATGTGATCCGCAGACGCTGCTTTCATCAGCGCTTTAGAAATAAGAAAGGGAATACATGCATCGCACGTTGAGTTGTTGCTTGCTTCTGCTGGCAATGGTTACAGTTTCTCAGGCGCAGGAAAAGAATGCCGCCGGCACGACAGAGGCGACCCATTCTTCGGCAGTGAGTTCACATGCTAAGGAAACTCATCTTCCATCGGTGGAAACCGTCAACGCGTTTTTGCATGAAACTTTTGGTTACAACCCCAATTTGAACTGGAAGGTCTCTGACATCAAGCCTTCCGAAGCCGAGGGCCTCGCCCAAGTGACAGTGGAGATCACCACGCCACAAGGTCTGCAATCGAACGAATTTTATGTCACGGAAGACGGCAAGCACGCAATCACCGGTGACATTATTCCGTTTGGAAGCCATCCTTTCGCGGCGGCGCGTGCGAAGCTGGAAAAAGAAGAGAACGGAGTTGCGCGCGGACCCTCGGGCGCGCCGGTAACGATTGTTGAGTTCAGCGATCTTCAGTGCCCGCATTGCAAAGAAGCACAGCCGATCATGGAGAGGCTTTTGTCTGAGGAAAAGAATACAAGGCTGGTTTTCCAGAATTTTCCGCTGCCATCGCACGATTGGGCTGAAAAGGGTGCTGACTACGCGGATTGTGTGGGCCGCAGTTCCAATGACGCTTTCTGGAAATTCATTCAGGGTGTTTACGATGCGCAGACAGACATTGTGGCTGCGAATGCCGACGACAAACTGAAGGGACTGGCGGATGCTGCGGGAGTGGATGGAAGCAAGATCGCCGAATGCGCTATTCAAGCCGCAACTCTAGGGCGCGTGGAACGGTCCGTGGAACTCGGGAATTCTCTTGGCGTCACCGGCACGCCGACTTTGTTTATCAATGGTAGAAGCATCAGCAATGTGGGGACGCTTCCGTATGAAGTGTTGAAACAATTGACGGAATTCGCGGCGCAGGATGCGTCGGCTTCGAAGTAAATCTGCCTCGCGTGGACCTCAGACTCGGGCTGCATCCCAGGTTAGCGTTCAAAGAGCGGACGCGAACCTGGGGCACCATGATTTATCTTGCGATCCAGATTTCGGAGCTTTCGCTGTGGGTCTGGGACTGGATCACGCGGGGCGTGATGATGACCATGAGTTCGTCATCATCTACTTCTTTTGTGTTTGAGGTCATTACTTGATTGAGTCCGGGAATGAAACCCAGTCCCGGCAGCCCCGTCATGGTTCGCGCTTCGTTGCGCGAAACGGTGCCAGCGACTACGGCGGGCTCGCCATCCATTAATGTAATGCTGCCTTTGTATTCGCGATTGGCGAGAATCGGCACCCCGTTTACGGATTGCCCCGCCAGCGAACGGACTTCCATCTCTACATCAAGACTGACATCGGAATCGCTGTGCACTGTGGGCTTTGCCTTCAGAGTCAGCCCGATATCTTCGTAGCTGAACGAGGGAAAAGGAGCTTGAAAACTATTGTTCTGAAGCACTTGTGAAATGGCTGGCGTGTTGAAGACAGGCGCGAAAGTTGCGTTCAAAATTGGATATCTCTCACCCATGTGGAAGGTCGCGTCATTGCCTTGCGACACCCGAAGAGTCGCATGCTGCAAATCCTTGACCGCGCTTTCGTTGAGTGAGAGTTGTGCTGCAAGAGTACCCAGGCTCAGTCCCTCGAATGTGAGGCCGCCGCCAAAGGTCGCGAGCGGCTGGCTGAAAATGGAATTTCCTTGTCCCTGCAATTGAGCCAGCAGGCCGGCGATGCTCTGACTATTTGCCTGATTGATGCCACCGCCGGAGATCAATTGGTTGATGAGGCTTTGGATATTCTGACCGCCCGCGAGTCCGGCCAGAGCCGCGATTGGAATGTTAAATAAATTGAATTGATCGGGAATTCCCAATCCAATCTTTCGCATGAAAGTGTGGCTGATCTGGTAGATCTCGACATCGAGCATCACCTGGGGGCGCGAGTCGTCGAGATTTTCGATGAATTGGGTGGCGGCGTCCAGAATATTTTGGGGAGCGCGAACGGTGAGGGTGCCCGTAGCCGCTTCCTGACTCACTAATTTAATCTCGAAAACATTTCGCAGGACATTGGTGACATTGGTGAGATCGGTAGGCGACGAAACTCCAGGAATGTAAAAGGTCCGCATCGCCATGCGATCGTATTGCCGATGATTTTCAGGGGTGTCGGCGGCGATCAGGATTTGTTTCGGACCCATGGGAGTCCAGAACGTGTGCGTGACAGCGCTGGCGGCGGACATGGCGGTATCAAAATCTACGCCTGAGATATTGAAGCGCACTGGCCGCGAAACTACTGAATCGTCCATTTGGACTTCGACGCGGAAAGTACTTGCCACTTGAGTAAGCAAGCCTCGCGAATCCCCCTTATAGTGAAAATCAGATAGCGCGGCTTCGGGCATAACTCGAATCTCCGGCGACTGCTCGACAATGCGAATGGGTTCCGTGATTTTTGGAACCAATTCACCGAGGGCATCTTGTACCCGCTGTTGCGCGAACTCATTTTTCGGATCGAGCTGAAGCGCGGCGCGGAAATCGTCTAGAGACTGGGCGTGCTTGCCCTCAGACAGTTCAGCGTTGCCCGCCTGGAGGTGCTCGTAAACCGATTGCTGGCGTGCGAATTCAAGTGAAGTGAGGTAATTTACGTTTCGCGGCTGAAGCCGGGCCGCAGTTTCGAACTGTTCGTATGCGTCGTCTGTACGCTTCTCTTTTTGTAACCTGAGTCCTTTAAGGAAGGCGGTTTTCGCCTCTTTCAAATCTTTTTTGGAAGGATTGCAACCCAAGGCAGCGGAATCGCCGGAGGGGCAGGGAAGTAATGGTGGATTGGACGTAATATCGGTGCAGAATGCACCAATCGCCAAACCAATCACCATCAAAACCGGAGAGCCGCGCATATCGGGATTGTACCTTTGAATGGGGAGAAAAGAGAGCGTTTCCGAAGGTGGGTGAACCTTCGATGTGTCAGCGTAGAGGCAGCCATCGTCCGCTTTGCGGGCGAGCGCGAGTTCGCCATCCGAGGTCGCGTGCCTCGACCGAGAAAACAACTCCGCCGGGCTATGCCCGGCTGGACAGCCGAGGGCGGC
>PNAR01000526.1 GCA_003169715.1 Acidobacteriaceae bacterium
AATCGTTCTGCGGAGTCGAAGGATCCCTACTTCACCGCCCCTCGATTTGCAAGCGTGACGCAGACATCACACGGTCAGGAAACTGTTAGTCACTACCCTTATCCCCAGTATTTGGTAGCTAATACAAGGTTCTTGAATTAAGATTGGCTAAAGTTCGATTCTTAAGAGGAAAACCATGAGCGGAGACGCGAGCACAACACTTCCGGGAATTGTCGAGAAAATTATCCCGTCCTTTGTCCCAGACGAGCCCGAGAAGGCTCAAATATCAGTAGAAACTGAGGAGCACCTTTATCGCGAGATCCGCATTGAAAACGAATTGACGGATGCGGAAGGCAATCCCGTTCACCTGAAAAAAGGCGCTAAGGTCGAAGTCACAGTCGAAGCTGCCGCTGAAGGCGTGCTACCCGGCAAGGCGTAATCAGACCGTTCTATAAAATCCCCGTATAAAACATTGTCATTCCGGCCCGCTTTCGCCGAGAGATTCTGTCTTGGCTTTTGCCGCAGCCGCGGCTGGAAAGGGAAGCGGCCCGCCCATCCTATGAGGGGCCGCCCAAATCCATCTATTAAGGTTACGGTCGAACGGTCACTTGACCCGTCATTCCCAAATTGTCATGCAGAGCACACTTGTAAGGAAAAACTCCCGCCGCGGTGAAAGTCACTCGGAAGCGAGTAACAGGGAGAGGCGATTGGGGAAGTCCAATCCGGTCTTGGGGAGCCGCAACAATGAATCCCGAGTGAACGCTGTCTGCCAGAGAATTTATGGTCGCGTGTCTCGCGCCATCTGCGTCGAGGGTTACATTGGAGGAAGGCGGCATGGGATTTGCTGGCTCGATTCCAAACGTAATCGTGTGGGGAGTTGATGGGTCTGGATTGTCCCATTCCACGGTTCCTCCCACGTGTATCACTTTATTCGGTTGCATGAATCGCATCACCGAAACTGACGTAGATCCACCCGCAGTAGCGGCAATCTCTCCGGTTCCAGCCATGACCATTTTTGGGTCCATCTGGTCGCGATCCTTAGAATGGTTTTTAACCTGATCAAAGTCCGAGAGCAAAGCCAGCCGTTCGGTGGCCGCTTCATCGTCATAAAAGTCTTGATCGTGGGAAAGAGGTTGTGACGCATCGAGAACATGAATCGTTCCCGTCATGTCCTGATGAACCAGGCACACAAGTTTGAAGTTGCCGGCAGTTGGAAAAACCACTGTGTAGGTTTGGCCAGATACTAATTGCCCGGTGCTCACGCAATGCGTGCCATCGAAGCTCGAATCATTCGGAGTAAATCCTGGGCAACCGACCTGGAAGGGCAGACGTGTCTGACCTGAGACCAAAAAACTAACTGTGTGGATTTCGTCCGACAAGACAGTCCACGTAATGCTGTCACCGGCGTGAATCCACATCTCATTCGGCAGGAAAGCCAAAACCTGTCTTGACATGCTGCTATTTTGAGCTCCGACGGCAGCGTGCCACTGCGCCTGAACTATTTGCGGAAGAACTAAGGACGCAAGAACCAACATCCATCGGAAAACAGATTGCGATTGAATCGAGTTGAGCAACTTCATTTTTCTCCTCCAACTACTTCGATTGATTCGTTGAGATTTTTTTTGCCGGCAACATGCACAGTCTTAAATGCGGTCTGCATTGTCATCGCTTGGATGTCCGGCGCATAGGGATTTGCCCGCCCCGGGTCGAGTTCCGCCAGCATAATGGTTGCTAGTGCTACCGGGTGGGCGAGTCAACCTTAACACGAAACGGGAACCCGTGAGGTGCCGCATCCTTTCGCGCATTTTCCGGAAAGCCTGCCCTGAGCGGCAGTCGAAGGGGGTGGCATTCTGCGCAAGGAAGTTGACCACGCAGGGACGGCGAGTCCCATTCCCTCCCAATTCTTGTCAAGCCCCCTAAACCGCCCAGTTCCCGCTAACCCCTTCATTCCATTCATAAAATAAGTCTCCGGAACGTGGCGCATTTACCCTGCTGAATTTGCTATTCTGGATATATAGAGAAAAACGAAGGCGCGGCCAAAGGGCTGCGCCTTTTTATTGCTTAAAAACAAAAGGAAATCAGGACTCATTGCCCAAATCTAATTCCAAACCCGCACATCGCAACACCACTCAAACCGGAGACTTCTCCGAAGCCGCCTTCCTCCTCAAAGCCACCAGCCTGGGATTCGGCGTCGCCAAACCCTGGTCCAACAGCGAGCGCTACGACTTCATTCTCGACAACGGCTCGCGCCTCTGGCGTGTCCAGATAAAATGCACCGCCTCCCTCCGCGCCCGTGGATACGACGTTCAACCCATCCGCGCCATCTATACTCGCGACCTCGGGGTCAAATCCAAATTCGCCTACACCCCAGAAGACGTTGACGCCCTGGTCGCCCATATCGTCCCAGTGGACGCCTGGTACGTCCTCCCCATCGCCGACATAATCAACCAAAAAAGCCTCCGCTTTTATCCCGATAACGGATGCCCCCGCGCCCGCTTCGAAAAATACCGCGAAGCCTGGGAATTGTTCGGAACTAAAGTAGAGACGCGGCTTGCCACGCCTCCATGCGCCCACCAAAAAAAATTGTCATCCTGAGCGCAGCAGAAAGATTCGCTGGCGAATCGTTCTGCGGAGTCGAAGGACCCCTACTTCGCCACAACCCTCTTTATCTTGGGAATTTGAAGTAGCCCGTGTGGGGCCGGACACTCCCTTTCGCCGCCTTTGACTTTGCTTTTGCCTGTGTGGGGACGGACACTCCTGTCCGTCCATGCGGAGCAAAGCTCGCTAACGCTTTTGGCGTGGCGCAGCGCTTCAGCGCTGCGATCTCCCTTCAAGACGCATTTACGGGATGGCTGAAAGCCATCCCCTGCCCCAAAAAGAGTTGTCATCCCGAGCGCAGCGAGGGACCTGCATTTTTTAATTTCCGGACAGCGCACCCACCCCACCGCCGCAATCCCACTCCATAAAACTTCGTCATTTCGAATCCGCGACCGGGGCCCCGACACGCCCGCATTTGGCGTGACGGGGTGGTTCAGCGGCGAGGAATCTACTTTCTTGAGAAAGCTAAAATTTTTCGACGGGGTGAGCTCGACGATGTGGAGAGGATCATTTTGGGAACGGCGAGAGTTTTTTATGCTGACTTCCTTTCTCGACTTCGCGGGATGACTTACGATGTGCCGTGGACAACGTTTGGAGGGTGTTGCCAGTGGGTACTGGACGCTGTCCGTCAAACAGTCGAGGGGCCGTCAGCCATTAGGGTTCGAGTCCCTTGCCCTCCGCAGTCCCTCGGCGAAATCGAATGCGTTAGAAATCGAATGCGCTTGACAACCATCTCCGCCGCGCTATTCTAGAGATGACGGACAGCGTTCGGTAATTTAAAAAGCCCTGCTTCAAGAGCGGGGCTTTTTGTTTGGCCATGTGGGGAGGACCCTCCCTTCGACAAGCCTTCGACTACGCTCAGGGCTGCGGCAAAACAGGGCAGACTCCCTTCCGCCGCCTTTGACTTTGCTTTTGCCTGTGTGGGGACGGACACTCTTGTCCGTCCAAGCGAAGCAACGCTCCGCTAACGCTTTTGGCGTGGCGCAGCGCTTCAGCGCTGCGATATCACTTCAAGACGCATTCAGGGGATGGCTGAAAGCCATCCCCTGCCCCAAAAAGAGTTGTCATCCCGAGCGCAGCGAGGGACCTGCATTTTTTAATTTCCGGACAACGCACCCACCCCGCCGCCGCAATCCCACTCCATACCATGTTCATCCGAACCCGCTTCAGCGGTGAGGAATGTACTTCCGAGCGGAGCATGCTCACCGAGGCTTCGCCGTTTCTTGCAGCTGGTACAGAGTCCAAAAGCTATTTAGATCCGCCGCGACCTCGCCGGGCACTTCCACAGGAGAAAGCAGAAAATCCGTGTACGCTCGTTCGAAATCGAAACTAGTAATGCGCACGTACCCCGCAGGCGTGATCGAGTATGCGAAATACTCGAGCGACTTTATGATTTCCAGCGTGCGCTGATTTTTGTGCTCTTTCAATCTCGGCAGAATTTCACAAATGATGAAAGGCCGATCGCGAAGAATTATGCGTCGCATGCCAACCAAAACTGCTGCCTCGAAGTCTTCCACATCAATCTTGATCAAATCAACTTTTTGAGGATGCTCCGATTCATAGTCATCGAAACTCAGAGCTTCTATTTCTATATTTGCTGCATGCTGCCTTACCTGCCAACTATCGGCGGACAAAGTTCCGGTGGCTTCGGCATCTTTCCCTTCACTCGCGGGTAAGTGGAGAATCGCTTTGCCCGATCGGTCGGACAGCGCAACATTTTCGGAAATCACCTGTCCTTCGAGGTCGTTTAAACTAACGTTTCTTTTCAAACCTGCGTAAACCGACGGCAACGGTTCAAACGCTGTGACACGGAGCCCCGGATTCCAGAGTGCGCCCAAGACCGCATACAATCCATAATTCGCTCCCACATCAACGAAAGTCTGAACCCGCGAGAAAAAAAATCTTAAAGTCTTCGAAGTCTCTGGCTCGTATCCGTCTACTCCATCCCAAAACAAAAGAGACGACAGCCAAATACCAGAATCCTTGGCGATTCGCATAGTACGTCCGTTGGGCAACCGCACCCGAACGCCGTTCTTGCGCACGCTCCTTTTTAATTGCCAGGCAATCCTGCTACAAATCTTTTGGACAGGCTTCGCGGACCACGCAAGTAGAGCGCTGCAATAATAATTTTCGCGCAACCGTGAGATTGCACCCACCCATCTCCTAGCCAAGCGCGCCTCTCTGAGGTTTAACCAACTCCGACGGCTCAACTTTTCTACCATAGCAGACCAAATAGTGCTTTGGGGGTGGCGCAGACGTTTCAGCGCTGCGATCTCCCTTCAAGACGCATTTACGGGACGGCTAAAAGCCATCCCCTGCCACTAAAAAATTGTCATCTCGAGCGAAGTCGAGAGACTTGCTTTTCTTGATTCCGGACGGCGCACCCACCCACCGCCGCAATCCCACTCCACAAAACGTGTCATCCGAATCGGCAGACCGCCAGCCCTATGGCTGCGAGAGTAGGTCGGCCTTGCCGGTGGCCACGTCCACGGGGACGGAGTTGTGCTCCTGAACAATGCGCCACTTCCCGTTCGACTTGCGCAGCACATCGGTGGAGCGCACGACCACGTGGCTTTTGGAACCGTCCTTTGCGGTCATCGTGCTGTCGTCAATGCTTCGGGCATAGGCGACCGTGCCCACAACCGTGATGTTCAGCTCGGAGACGGAGTTGGTGACCGGGCCGGGAAACATCACAAACAGGTCTTCCCAGTCCTTCTTATAAGCGTCCCGAGTCGCATATTCGCGCGGCGGGACGACGTCAAACACGAAAACCTCCGGCGCATAGACGGCCATGATGCGGTTGACGTCCTTCTTGTTGAAGGCATCATTGAATTCCTTATAGAGAGCCTGAATGGCGGCCTTGTCGGCGGCGGAGCTCGCCTGCGCGCTCATAGGAAGCACCCCAGCCGTGATACCCAGCAAGACCCCCATCAGTACAAGGACCGCTGCGCCCAAATAAGCCAGCTTTTGCATAGCGTTTCTCCTTTGAAAAGAAATATTCTGCGAGACGCGCCGAGACTACTTGCGATGAAGTCTTATGTCAAGATTTTGATCTCTTGGGAATCAGGAATGCCCAAAGTTCTCCGATGACGGGTGGCCCTCCTTTCGCGCTCTTTGCGGAAGAGCCTGCCCTGAGCGCAGTCGAAGGGGTGAGATTCCACAACCGCCCAAACCAAATGTCATCCTGAGCGCAGCAGAAAGATTCGCCCGCGAATCGTTCTGCGGAGTCGAAGGACCCCTACTTCACCACCACCCTGCCGACCGTGGAATTTCTGGGGTCACCCGTGTGGGCCGGACACTCCTGTCCGCCGCCTATGACTTTGCTTTTGCCTGTGTGGGGACGGACACTCCTGTCCGTCCATGCGGAGCAACGCTCCGCTAACGCTTTGGAGTGGCGCAGCGCTTTAGCGCTGCGATATCCCTTCAAGACGCATTTACGGGATGGCTGAAAGCCATCCCCTGACATTAAAAAATTGTCATCTCGAGCGAAGTCGAGAGACCTGCTTTTCTTGAAATTTCCGGACAGCGCACCCACACCGCCCCCGCAATCCCGCTAAATGAAACCTTGTTACTCCGAATCCGCTTCGGCGGTGAGGAATTTCCGCTTTGAAGATTTAGCCTATCCGGACGATTGACAAGCCCGGGGTCGTGCAATAGACTCCTTCCGATTTCGTGATCCATAAATCAGCTTTAACCTTCCCCACGCGAAATCATCGGGCCGAGCCACGGGTTACGCAATCGCCGACTTACCAAGTTTAGGTCTTATCGGGCCTCACTGACTACGCCAAAGGATTCAGATGCCGGTTCATCATTTTAAAATCGCCGCCGTCTATCTCTGTAATCTGGTTCTGCTAATGTCTTTAATCGGATGCGGCGGTGGTATGACGTCCTCTACCGAATCGACACCGACACCGACGCCGCCGGCGTCGACTATTAGATCGGTGACTGTGTCTTGTGCGGCCAACAGCATCCCCGTGGGGCAGACAAATCAATGCACTTCGAACGTTCAAGGTACAGGCAACTTCAGTCAGACGGTTAGCTGGTCAGTAAGCGGAGTTCCCGGTGGGAACTCAACTCTGGGGACAGTCAACTCTTCGGGATTGTACACAGCACCGGAAACTGTCCCCACTCCGTACTCAGTAAACGTCAGTGCGACTAGCGCTCAGGACGGAACGAAATCATCGTTTGTTTCCGTCATTGTGGCTGGCACTATTGCGAGCACAACTCAGACAGTTACGGCCGCGGCGGGCGGAACGATAACACTCCCTGACGGAAGCAGTGTTACGATCCCGCCAAATGTATTGCCCATAGACCAGAATGTTCGGGCAAGCGAGTTGTCGGTCATGCCCCAGCAAGGACCTAACCCATTAATTGTTAATGCTGGACCAGTCATTATGATTACTCTCGCGGTACCGATCCAGTCTAATAAAGCCGTAAGGCAAGAAGGGGCCGCTAGCACTCATCGCAATGATGTAGGCGCCGCAGACATTATTTTTGCAATAAACGAAACAGGCTCGACCGGCCTCACTGGGGCCCTCGCCTCAGCAGTAGTCATCGACAGCAACAACCAATCAGTGTTTGTACCGGCGACAATAAACTCGGGTTCCACCGTGTCAAGTGCGACAATTTCATTGAGCTCTTCTTGGCTCGGAACCATCACGACTGGTGTTCAATCTTTTGCCGTGAGTATAGTAAACACCATTTCGCAAGTCATTCCGTCCTTTGTAACATCCATCCAACTACCCCTTAGCAAGTGTTGGGATATTAGAAGCACTCAATGGACAGATTTCTCGACTTGCTCATCACAGGTTAACGGTGCACGAGTCTTGGTCATTGTGCACGGGATGATGAGCTGCGTTGAAAGCATGATGCCTTCCGTATCAAAAGCCATTCCTTTCATTCAGAGCCAAGGCAGTTATGATGTGATCGCCGGGTTTGATTACGACTGGACCCGACATCTTGATGATAGCGCAGCATTGCTTTCAGCCTTTCTTGCACAACTCGGCCAGCTTGGCGCGATTCAGATAGACATAATCGCCCACAGTGAGGGCGTGCCTGTTTCGCTCTATGCTGCTTCGCAAGCCTCGGATAGAAAGAAGATCAACAACTTCTTTGGATTGGCTGGGCCCGTGACCGGCACTCCTATAGCCTCTGACCAATCGTCTCTCCTTCAGTTCTTTCTCCTCGCGCAAAATAGCCTTTCAAACATGAGATCTAATCAGCCTTGTCCTGTTTGGTGGGCTATTGATGTTCAGACATTGCTCAACCAGCCTTTCAGAACCGACCTCGAAAAAGACAGTGATCTACTTATGAAGGTCATGCTCCCCGCGGAAAAGGCTAATCCACCAGCAGACTCGATTGTATTGGCGGGTGGGATCAACCCTTTTCCTCTCGGTATTCTGACCGGAGCAGATTTTGGGAACACACCAAACGATGGGGTCATCGGCTTGGATAGCGCTTTGGCCTTCAATTCTGGGCTGGTTGTTCGCCCACTGCCGTCCTTCCCACTTTTTCATACTGATCTACCAGGAGACACCACTATGAATGGTGTGCTCTCTGATGTGGCGAACCAGATTAGAGCGAGCGAACTCGGCGGGTCTTCACCCCAACTGACTTGTGCGGGTTCGGAAATAAGCTGTGACGGTCCTCAGGCCGAGCCGCAAACTTTTCTGTTCACCGAAACCGGCCTCAGCCTGGATTCGAGTTTCTCGAGTTCCCTCGAGGTACGTGCCCAAGATTCGACAGGTCTGGTGAGCCGTATCACTCCAACATTCAGTTCTGTAGGCGGAGGCATAACCTGGTCGATGGTGCCTACGTGTCCGAACCCCGGCTGTTCATTCTTCGCGTTCGACAAGAGTAAGCAGTTGGCTAGCAACAGCCTAATGCAAACACTGCAGGCTGGCGCGGGAACGCCAGCAGTTACCCTGAATCCCACCAGCCTAAACTTCGGCAACGTGCAAACAGGGGCCAGTTCCAATCAGTCAGTGACATTGACAAATACCGGAACCGCTACGCTGCAAATCACACAAATCAACCTCAAGAACAATGCTGGCGGCTTCAGCCTAACCAATCCCTGCCCGACGAGCTTGACTGTAGGGGCAAGTTGCGCTGTCTCGGTGACATTCAATCCGACGCAGGCCGGGGCGCAGAGCGCAACTCTTAGCGTTGCGGATAACGCATCGGGAAGTCCGCAAAGCGTGCCTCTCAGTGGGACGGGTACCGGCAGCTCCCAGGCACCGACGGTGACGACTTCCTCGCCAGCAAGCGCTATCACTTCAAGCAGTGCCATTTTGCCCGGAACGGTAGATCCGAATGGAAGCGACACCCACGTCTGGTTCCAGTACTCCTCCAATAGTTCCATGAGTGGCGCCATATCAACGCCACAACAGGACATTGGTGCGGGGACAACAACAGTACCGTTCAGCGCCAACATAGCCGGGTTGTCGGCAAACGCGACTTATTACTATCAGGCGGTGGCCTCAAACAGTGGCGGCACTAGCATGGGCGAGCCTTCTAACTTCACCACGACCTCCTCCGGACCAACACTGTCAACGTTTACGATCTCTCCTAGTTCAGTCACCGGCGGACAGTCTGCGAAGTTGAGCTTCGGACTGAGCGCAAACGCCATCGGCACGGCAACGATTTCATTGCAATCGAGCAATCCGACGGCTTTCCCAGTGCCTTCGAGCTTCAACATCCAGGCCGGCCAGAGTACGAATTCCTTCGACGATCAAGCAGGAACCGTTGCAAGCGCAACCACAGCTACAGTTACCGCGACGTATAATGGGGGGTCGCTCCAAGCGCAGGTCACGGTCAACCCGATCAAACCAGCTATAACCCTCCTGTCGCCCAATCCCGTGCCGGTTGGGTCGTCGGAGAGCATCCTCATTTCCGGTACCAACTTTCAACCGGGAGCAACTCTCCGCTTTACCTGGACCGTCGATGGTGGTGGGTCGCGCGACCGAACTGATTATGATTTCGTGGATTCAGGCGACTTAATTATTTCAATTAACACCGGGACAAGTGCGAGCACCGGATGGACCGTGGAAATCGTTAATCCGGATCAACAAACGTCCAACATCTTTCCGTTTTCCGTACAGTAGATCCGAATCGTCGCGCTAAAAGGAGCTTTGCAATGCGTCATAAATATTTACGATTTCCACTGCTGGCAGTCCTTCTTACCACGTCGCTGTGCTGGAGTCAGTCAGCGAAGAAAATGACCAATAGCGATATTCGCGAGATGGTTTCCATCGGGCTGTCGGACGACATCATCGTGGACAAAATTCACGCTTCCGACTCAACTGACTTTGATACGAGTATCGAAGCACTCCGGGTACTCAAGACGGCGAAGGTGTCCGATGCAGTAATTCGCGCGATGATCAATCCGCGACCGGTCCCAATTGGTAACGTTGCGACGGCTCAGAACCCGCCCATAAACGCAGATCCGAATGACCCACTTTCCCCGCATGATCCTGGGATTTATATGTACGCTACCGGCAGAAACGGAGTTCAGATGACGATGCTCGAGCCAACCGTTTATTCTCAGGGAAAAAGTGGAGGGGTGTTTGCTTCAGCGATGACTTATGGAATTGCGAAAGTGAAGTGGAAGGCGGTTGTACGAGGTGCGCACGCCAATACGCGAAGCAGTGACAGTAAAATGGCTTTTTATTTTTACTTTGAGGAAGCGAATGCTGGACTCAGTCACGCTTCCTTCGGGGGGACCACAACTCCTAACGAATTCACCCTGCTGCGGTTCGACGAGAAAAAAGAAACACGTGAGACCGTGGTAATGAAAGCAAACGCGTTCGGCTCTTCAAGTGGTACCGATGAAAAGGCCAATACGGGTTTTACCTTCGCCAAGTTGAAACCCGGCGTGTATAAGGTTACACCAAGCATGCCGCTCACGCCCGGCGAGTACTGCTTTTTGAGTGCGTCTTCCATGGGAGCTTATGGGGCAGGGTCTGCTGGCGCAACCCGATTATTCGATTTCGCGGTGGCCCCGCCAGAATAATTTTGCCGGGTGCACCACACATTCGCGCCCTTTGCTGATGTGTGGGCTAATCGGCGACGGCCCGGCCACTTAAGCCAGGCCTTCAGCCTCAGCTTTCTTAACAGATGCACCCTTCCTCCCCTGGTGAAACTGGCGGATTTCGATTGTGCCAGCCTCGGGGAATGTCGCGGTGATCTTTAGCCGTCCACCCATGGCTCTCACAAAATCTTGCAGCGTGCTCACGTACATATCGGTCCGTCGCTCCATCTTCGATACGGCGGCTTGATTGATTTTTAGAATCCGGGCGAGGTGCTGCTGTGTCATGTCTCGCGCCTCGCGGAGCTCGTCCAGCGCCATTTCATCCCGGTATTTGTCGGCAAGTTGCCGCGAGCGCTTCTGCGCCGCGGGAGCCATCTTTTCTCTCAATATCCTGAAATTTTTGGGCATCGCGCTTCTCCTGTCGTACCGTAAGTATTCTTCATATGGAATATTCCTTCAAGGGAATATTGTTTGGTTCTCCGGGTTCGCGCTTGCCTTTGGCGCTAACCTGGGAAATCCTTTACAACCCAAATAGAGCATATCGTTTTCCCGCATGTCTCATGGTCTGCACCGCTCCCAGGAATCTGATCTTTAAGTCCGATGGCTGAATTCTACTGAGATATACTTAAACACTACTGTCCACGCACCCAGGAGTTCCGATGAAAGCATTCACTCGCATCACCGTTGATCCCAGCCAAATGGGCGGAGTTCCCTGCCTCAGCGGAATGCGGATTCCTGTCGCCACCGTGGTCAGCATGGTTAGCGAAGGAATGAGCGAAGCGGAGATACTCAAGGCCTACCCCGACCTTGAGCGCGAGGATATCCGCGAGGCTTTGCGCTATGCCGCAGAGGCAGTTCGCGAACGGGAGTTGCCGGTCGCGGGTGGTGGTTGAGATTCCTCATCGACAACGCCCTGTCACCCGTTGTCGCTTCGACTCTATGCGGCGCGGGGCATGATGCTGTTCACATTCGCGAATACCAGATGCAGCGCGCAACCGATGAAGAGGTGTTTGCTCGCGCTGCAAAAGAGCGGCGAATCCTGGTTTCCGCCGACACGGATTTCGGCACCATTCTCGCGTTACGGGAGGAGTCGAACCCATCGGTAATTTTGTTCCGGCGTGGTCCCAAACATCCCTCAACGCAAGCGGCTCTTTTGTTGTCCGCCTTGCCCTTGCTCACCCAAGAGCTGGAACGAGGTTGCATTGCCGTGCTGGACCAGAGCCGAGTGCGGGTTAGGCGGCTGCCGATTGGCGCAGGGGCCGAGGGCTGAGAATTGCACCGCGTGTGCGTTGTGCGGGAGTCGGTATTGTCAATCTCCTCAACCACTTACCTCCGCATAATGCACAACTTCACCACTAAACCTGCAAAACACCCCTTTCGTTGGGTAACTCGTGTAATCCCCTTGCGTCTTCAATACGATAGCTGTACCCAACCTCCCAGATCTCGCACCTATGGGGTTAAGGGTTTAGCTAAGAGCCAAAAGCTAGAAGCTAAGAGCCTCGAACGAAAGTGAGACACATGCACAAGCCAGTGAAGTATGTCGAGAAAGCTGTGACCGTGGCTGCCACCGGAGCGTGGGCAGTTTTCGAGCGGATGAACCGGGTTAAGCCCAACCCTTCTCCCAAGCCGAAGTGGTCGGATAAGCCGCTGCTGAAGTCTTACGAGAAGTCGAAGCCGCCGCTGGGATGGCCGCGGCAGACGGACTCGCTGTGCCCGAAGTGTGTCCCCGAAATTCGCCAGCAGATTTTGGATGGCAAGCTGCCGCTCGAAATCCTGATGAACGAAAAGGCCGGAGAAATCAAAGCGCAGATCATCGAGCGCGACGGCAAAATTTTGATGGTAACGGACTGTCCCATCCACGGGCACTTCGAAGATGTCATGTCCATGGACACGGAATTTTCCGAGCATCTTGAGGAAGTGTTTCCCGGCCGCGACATTCGCGCCCACAACGACGAGAAGCTGCATCATCACGGGTCGTCTACTGTTAAGTACGGTCGTGGTTCGGTTTTGACCATTGACCTCACCAACCGCTGCAACATGATGTG
>PNAR01000257.1 GCA_003169715.1 Acidobacteriaceae bacterium
GGCCAGGAGCGCGAGTTCGATACGCCTCTTTCTTTGTCCCAACTGGTGGCTCAACTCGACATGAAGGAAGACCGTGTGGCAGTGGAATTAAACCGGGATATCGCCCCTCGAGAGCAGTGGTCACAAACCCTGCTCTCGGAAGGTGACCATCTGGAGATCGTTCACTTCGTCGGCGGTGGGGCTAACCTTGCATAACCAGAAGCTTCGAGCACCGGGGGTACATGATGAAAGTCCAGCGCCTGACAGTTGATCTTGCCTCTTATCCCGATTTGGTAGTGATCTACCTTGGCATGAAAGTGAGAACCATCACAGGACTCAAGACTCTCATCGGCTTTGGACCAAAGATCTCTAACTCCGTCGCGCAAATGCCCGATGGATTGCTCCGCCATGAAAACATGCTGTATTCACTTTTTCCGCCCCATGCGGGCATGCGCCAGTATTGGCGTGATTTCGAGTCACTCGAGAAATGGGCGCGCTCCGAACCGCACCGCACCGCTTGTGGTGGACAAACTTTCTCAAAGATTCGAGAGGAACTGGATTCTGGCACGAGACATATTTCATGCGCGGAATCGAAGCAATCTACGATGACGTTCAAATGCCGTTAGGTCTTTCGAGCTTCGCTCCGACCAAGCTCGCCCGGGGTCCGATGTTCCCCGCGAGAACCCGCTCCGCATTGGCGGACCCCAAACGCTTACTCCACCGATGCCCGAGGCCGAGTTGTATTCGGATCCAGACCGCAAACCTGGGAATAACCCAGCCAATTTTAATGATTTCCTTCGTGCACCTTCGTGNNCTTCGTGTCCTTCGTGGTTGAAGGTTTTTCGCAACTCGACCCAAAACTCAACTCTGTCCCTCAGAGAAGCCCTTTAGTAACCCCCTGCATCTAGTCAGTCATTGAAACCTGCGTTTTCCCACCTAAAATGCTTCAAACAAAAGTTGTTCCTATTGTTTGAAACATTGGCGTACGAATGCCGCAAACTTTCACGTCTGGTGATGTAGTTCGGCTGACCGGTATCACGCCCCGCCAGCTTCAATGGTGGGATGAGCGTGGCATCGTTGTGCCTGTCCGGGAAGGGCACCGGCGGTTGTATTCGATGAATGACCTCGTTGAAGTGTCTGTAATTTGCGATCTGCGGCGGCGAGGTTTCTCGCTGCAAGGAGTCCGAAAGGTAGTGCGATTCTTGCAGCGCGAATTCAAAAGGCGGCTGGCGGAAACCGTCAGCGGCCGCTCGGAATATCACTTACTCACGGATGGCTCGTCTCTGTATCTGGAAACATCCGCGGCCCAGATCGTGGACATTCTCAAAAACTCTCAGCAACCCATGCTGGCGGTTTGTCTGAGTGACAAGGTTCGACAAGTGAAGGCGATGATTCGTGATGAGAAAAAAGGCAACAAGTGCGTCCCGCAAGCGAAACCCCCAAACAGCAGGCGGCAGCCGGGAAGAGCAGCTTCGTAGCTGGAACAAATAACGCGGCTTTTCCGAAAGTGAGGCGAAATGGTTGGAGAACTCGACATCCTGACCGAATGGATTCCGGAGCAAATGTCTCCCGGAACAATCTTTGTGTTGGAAAATGCCGGGAAGATCGGCGAAACCGCCGATCCTTATTGGGCCGTCCTCTCGTGTCCAAATTGTGGCACGCTCGGACTCATCACCCGCAAGCAGATTGCAGGTTTGCTGCCCGTTATCTGCGGAGCAGATCAATGCGCGGCACAATTCTTTATCCATGACAGCGAAATCGTGATCCGCAAACCCTTCTAATCACCCCAACTGCCTCTATTTTCTGGGTGCTAGTTCAGTTTCAGCCAATCAATTAGAACGGCGTCGTCCTGAGGGATTTCCAGTCCCGAAGGATCTCGCGTGTGGCGGGTAGAACTGTGCCTCCAAAAGCATATCCCCTCCGCCCTTCGCAATCTCCAGGATGACCCCTTAGATTAGATTCCAACTAAGCTCTACCTAATTTCGGCCTGCCTTAATCTTTTCTGATTCCATCGCCACGTGCTCCACGATTTCTATTCCAAAACCTTCCAACGCCGCCACCCTTCGAGGATGATTCGTCAGAAGACGAATTCGCCGCAGTCCGAGATCCGACAATATCTGAGCGCCAATGCCGATCTCGCGCTGAGTCTTCCGCTCATGTTCTGGCGCGGATTGCGACAAAGAACCGCGGTCCTTATGAAAACTCAAAGACGTCCGGTCACCAACCTTATCCACCGACAGTCCTTTCGAAGTCTGGTGCAGATAAATGAGAGCGCCGCGTCCTTCGCGGGCAATCATTTGCATGGATGTATTCAGGGCCGCCTGGCAATCGCAGCTTGTAGATCCAAAAACATCTCCCACCAGGCAATGGGTGTGCATGCGCACCAGAACATTCGCCTCGGGAGATATTTCCGTCGTGGCCACATCTCCGTAGACCAAGGCCACATGCGACTCTCCGCCGTCTATTTCACTTTCGTATGCAATCAGCCGGAACTCGCCGTAACGCGTGCCAACCAGCGCCTCTCCGATGCGATGAACATAACGTTCATTTTGTAGCCGGTAACGGATAAGCTCCGCCACGGTCAGCATCTTCATGCCATGAAGTTTGCAAAATTCTATGAGGTCGGGAACCCGGGCCATGGTCCCGTCATCGCGCATGATCTCGCAAATAATTCCCGCCGGAATCAATCCGCCAAGCCTGGCCAAGTCAACCGCAGCCTCCGTCTGTCCAGCACGCACCAGCACACCCCCCTTGCGGGCACGCAGTGGGAAAACGTGTCCGGGACGCGCCAAATCCGCTGGTCTGGTCGAGGGATCAATTGCAACTTGAATCGTCCGCGCGCGGTCGTACGCCGAAATCCCCGTGGTGACCCCATCACGCGCGTCAATGGCTTCGCAAAACGCAGTACCGTAATTCGACGTGTTCTCTGAACTCATGGGACCCAGCCGAAGATGATCAAGCCGCTCCTCGGTCATCGCCAGGCAGATAAGCCCACGCCCGTATTTAGCCATGAAGTTAATGGCTTCAGGAGTGACTTTCTCGGCTGCAAGGGTCAGGTCGCCCTCGTTTTCGCGGGCCTCGTCGTCCACGACGACAACCATTTTTCCCGCACGAATCTCCGAGACCGCGCTCGCAACATCCGTAAACGGCGTCTCGGATTTCATAGATATGGCGATTGTAACAAACGGCTAAAACAGGGCGCTTCGAGCACCGCAAATAGAAAAGACCGCATTTCTGCGGCCTTCGCTTCGACCTCAATGAACTTATAACGTGGATTCGATTTCAAAGCCCCACGCTTCCAGCAAGGGCTCCGGAATGTATTTCGAATTCTTATTTCGCCGTGCCCACTCCCGCAGCCGAGTTGATCGCAGATATTGGTCCGGAGAAAGCTTATATTCCTTAACAACCTGTTCAAACTCAGTAACGGTTGGAGTGATGGGGCCGATGGGTTCCGGCTTGCCCCAGTTAGGATT
>PNAR01000282.1 GCA_003169715.1 Acidobacteriaceae bacterium
GATCAGCAACACCAGGCCATATACGAAAAGAAGCAGTCCCAGTACTCCGATCGCACCCTGGCTGAAAAAATAATGAAACAGGCGGAGATTCGACCTGACGACAAACAGCAGAGCACGATCCTCCCCAGGATGGAACAGTGAGCGATAAAGATATGTGTCCGCGATTACTCGCGAAACTCCCCTCGCCCTTAACGTTGACACATGATGAAGAATCAGGAACGCAACCAGGAAAAGCGCGCACAGTTGCGCGCCTGCCCACGCGACAATAACCCCCACACGTACCCGGGTTGCCGAAAAGCGGACTATCGCATATACGCCCAGCGTAAGCGCAAAAATTAATGACGAATAATGAGTAAGCAGAGCCAGATACAGCGCAGCAGAGGAGCAGAGGATCAACGACACCGAATTTTCTTCGACCGCGCGATCGAGAAAATACAGGCTGCTTGCCGCGAATAACAAAAGCAGGTCATACTGGCGTACTTCTGCGGAAAGAATGATCAGCGCCGGCGAAAACAGAAGCAGAACCAGTCCTATGGTGGCCGTTGCATAATCAGTCACCCGCTTCAACCACCAGAACATAACCCAGCAGAAAAGTACTCCTGCAAATACCGAAGGAAGCCGCAGAAAAATTTCAGAGTGTCCCCCCATGCCCCAATAGTGGAGCAACACAATAAGTAGTGGGGGATGCGCGGTGGTGAGACTCGCTCTGTAGGCTGCGGCAAGCGACGGCTGAAGGCTGAGGAGATAATGCAATGCCTCATCGGCGTTCAGGAATCTGTAATATGCATTCGCCAGACGTAGGAGAAAGCCCACAGCCAGCAGCCCGGCGGGCAATGCAAGACTCCGTCCTGCCGTCTCGCACGCAGCCGTATCTTGCCCTGGTTCCCGCTGAGCCCGCCAAACTTTGGACATGGACATGACGAGCGATATTTTAGCCAAATTGAGGCGCGTGGAACGTTTTCATAAATCGGGATTGGGAACAGTTGCTCCGGATCCATCCTGCGCAAGTAGATCGCCAGAATGCCAAAGCGAAAAGGACTCTATTTGAGGTTTTGGAGTTTCTGAGATGCCAGCTGCGAAATTTCACTGGACGGATTTTCTTTCTGAACTTGTTCCAGAATCAGTTTGGCTTCCGCCGCCTGCCCCGCCGCTTGGTATGTCTCAGCCAGGGCTATCTGCGCCATGGGTTTTCCTACCGTGTTTGTGGGTTTTTCGATCAGCTTCTTGTAGATATCTATCGCCTCTTTCGTCCGATCGCTGCTGCGGTAAAGCGAAGCCAGGGCGAAATTAGCGAGCGCGGCAATGTCCTTATCATGGAGCGATGCGACTTCCTTGAATTCGCGTTCCGCAACGGCGCCGTTTCCCATGTTTGCGTCCGTCACTGCCACAAAATAACGGGCAATATCCGCCGAATGCGTATGAGGATACGTGTCCACGATTGCCTGAAACTGTTTGTGGGCCAATGAAGCTCGTTCCATGTTGGAAGCAAAGCTGGCATACTCTGCCTGTGGAGGTATTCCCGCCGGGCGCACCGGAGTCTGAAGCGTCCGTACTGCCTGCGCCATGCTCAGGCTGGCCGCATCGTTTCGCTGATTGGTGTAATACCAGCCTCCGATACCTGCGCCGATCACCGCCAGAAGCACAACGCCGGCGATGATTACCTCACGTTTGTGTTCGAGGCACCACTCGAATGTGGCTCCGGCGGCGCTGATCGTAACTTTATTGAACTTATCTTGCTTTAGTTGATGACGAGTCTCTGCGCGCACGTACTTCCCTTCTTATCAAACTGTTTTACCGGCAAACTATGAGTCTAGCAGGCGGAATTCACGAGCGTCAAAATTCTGCCGATAATGGTAAATGGCTGATTTTCGTCAACCCTCCAACCTGAGGTCATCCTGAGGAAGTCTCGTTCGGAAGGATCTCGCGCGTACCGGAAAATGTCGTTAGGAATAGCCGTCAACATCCAGGGACTATGCTCGCGCCGCAATCGCGTCGAACAAATTCAGGAATTCCAACTTCTTTTCCGCGGGGAGAAAGGATGCTTCGAACGAATTCCGCGCCAATTCCCGCATGTGTTCGTTGGTAAATCCAAAAGTATCTTGCGTAATCTGATATTCGCGTGTCAATGACGTATTGAACATTGCTGGATCGTCGCTGTTCAAAGTGATCATCACGCCGCGGTCGAAATAATCTTTTACAGGATGCTGAGGAAGGGAAGCGCAACAACCGGTTCGCACGTTACTGGTCAGGCATATTTCAACTGGGATCTGCCGCGTAGCCAATTCCTCTACCAACTCCGGATCCTGCACGGCTGTAAGTGCGTGTCCCATGCGTTCCGCTTGAAGATTCAACGCGCCCCATACCGATTCGGGTCCGGCGTTTTCGCCGGCATGCGCCGTCAAACGCAAACCGTTGCTAGCCGCATAACCATACGCATCCCGGAAAAGTTCTGGCGGACCTTTCTGCTCGTCCCCCCCAATTCCTATGGCAACGACATGACGGTCCCGCCATTTCACAGCTTGCTGAAAAACTTCCATTGCCGCGTCCGCGCCGAATTGCCGCACAGCGTCAAAGATCCAAAGTAGCGAAATTCCAAAATCGCGCTCACCACGTTCCCGTCCCTGCTCCAGCCCTTCGAAGATGGCATCAAAATTTTGTTTGCGCCAAAGACACACGCCAACCGAAACGTAAACCTCCGCGTGCAAAATATTTTCTGCCTTAAGCTGCTCCATTAAACGATACGTTATGAGTTCGTAATCCGCGGGAGTCCGCAACAGGCCGGTGACTTCTTTGAAGGCCATCAGAAATCCGTTAAAACCATCCGACCGGTAGAGACGCGCCACATCCTCAATTGAACCGGCCTCTCCGTGCCGCTTTTTCAGTTCGAGAACTGTGGCGGGACTGATCGCGCCTTCCAGATGAAGATGCAATTCAGCTTTGGGAAGGGAAAGCACGAACGCGCTTGACGAACGATGTACAGCGACTGCCATCCCAATGATTGTAGATTTTGAGTAGAAGAATAGCGAACTTACAATTCGGACGGGTTTGACGGCGGGAGTCACGAATCCCATCAAGGATCGGGGAGATCTTAGTTCGGCAGGTTTCCTTCGTGCACCTTCGTGTCCTTCGTGGTCAACGTTCCGAAAGTGTGCGTGCAAACTCGCTATGGTGGCGGCTATAAAACAGGTAAATGCACAGCCCAATTGCCAGCCATACAACAAAACGTAGCCATGTGATTACCGTGAGTCCAGTCATCAAACCGCCGCACAACACAATAGATGCCAGCGGAAACCACGGCACAAACGGCACGCGAAACGACCGTGGACGGTCAGGCTGTCTGCGGCGCAGCAAAATTACTCCCAGCGATACCAGCACAAACGCAAACAGAGTTCCAATGTTCGACAAGTCGGCGGCATCCCCGATGTCCACCACGCCCGCCGGCAGTCCCACCGCGAAGCACGCGATCCAGGTGGACCAATGCGGCGTCTTAAATTTTGGATGCACCGCCGAAAACAATTTCGGCAGCAATCCATCCCGCGACATCGCATACCAGATTCGAGCCTGCCCATACTGAAATACCAGCAGCGACGAAATCATCCCCATCAACGCGCCAACGACGATAATCGAGCGAAACAGCGGACGCGCCCCCAACTCAGCCAACGCATACGCGACCGGGGCCTCCGCCGCTTTTCCAGAAACAAAAGTCGTGTACTTCAACATTCCCAGAAGCACCACAGCGACTCCGACATAAAGCACCGTGCAAACGACCAGCGAAGCAATAATTCCGAATGGCAAGTCGCGTTGCGGATCCTTACATTCTTCGGCCGCCGTGGAAACCGAATCGAAACCAATGTACGTAAAAAAAACGATCGCCCCCCCGGTCACAATGCCCGCGAATCCCGATGGCGCGAAAGGCTTCCAATTTGCCGGGTGCACCAGCATTCCGCCCACAACCAGAAACGTCAGAATCGCCCCAATCTTAATTATCACCATCACGTTGTTGGCTTCCGCCGATTCGCGCACTCCGCGCACCAATAAAAGTGTCAGCAAAAAGACAATGAGAAACGCCGGCACATTGAAAAAAGCGCCAGTCCAATGCCCTGCGGCCCACACTGGGCTCGTCCATTTATCCGGAAGATTGATACCAAATACCGCAAGCTGCGCCGTTGCGTATCCGCTGAACCCCACGGCCACGGCGACATTGCTCACTACATATTCCAGAATCAAATCCCATCCAATAATCCACGCGAAAATTTCCCCAAGCGTGGCATACGAATATGTATAAGCGCTTCCCGCGATCGGGATCATGGAAGCCAGTTCGGCATAGCACAATCCTGCAAAGCTGCAAGCCACCGCGACCAGCAAAAATGAAATCGCAATAGAGGGCCCGGCTGCCGGACGCCCATGCATCAAAGCCCCGGCCGTACTGCCCGTGCGCAGGAAGTTGAAAATCAAATCCATCACTTGCGCGTGCAGGATGGAAGGCGCTTCAAAATATTCCCCCGCTGCGGCGGTTCCGGTAAGCACAAAAATTCCCGAACCGATAATTGCGCCGATCCCGAGCGCCGTGAGCGACCAGGGGCCAAGCGTTTTCTTAAGGCGATGCTGCGGATCGTCGGCCTCAGAAATTAGTTTGTCTATGGATTTACAGCAGAAAAGCTGGTTGGGAGAAGTGTGCACGGTTTTCGCGGAGGGTCTGGAGAGTTCAGCCAAAAGAACAATGCTCCGACTGATTTAGCATCCAGCACTCAGCATTCAGCCAGGAAAGTCTCAAGAGGCCGAATGCCAAGCGCAAGAATGCATTTGCTGAGTGCCGATTGTTTCTTCGACTACCGTTTCGACGTGCCGCGCGCCAGTTTCTTCACTTTGCGCTTTGCCGATCCACGCGCGTACTCTCGCGGCTTAAGCGGTTTTTCTGTCTTCTTCTTTTTCCGCGCCGCTCTCTTCGATGCTTTGCGTTCCTCTTTGCTTAAACTCGATGTATTAGCCATTCATCCTTTCCATCAATAGAACATAAAAATAAATTAAGCGCGCTCAAGCTGCGCATACTTTTCCACCAGCTTCTTCAAACCGAAGCGAGGAAATTGTACAGTAATCTTGGCCTCCTCACCGTCCCCCTCTCGCTGATAGACGGTGCCTTCGCCATATTTCGGATGCTTCACCTTCTGCCCCGGACGGAAACCCTTCTTGCCTTTGGGCTCTTCCAGCGGCAATTTCGGCGAACTGAACTTCTTTCCGCGCGAAGCAAAAAACTCCGCAATGTTGTCAATGGAATTGTAAGTCTTCACGGCAGGCGCGCCCCGGCGTTGCTTGTTTCGCGCAGCCCAAGAAACACTCTGATCTTCATCTTCATAAGCGTAATGCGCCGGCCCCTGTGGCGCTGGCTTGTGTGGCGCGGACGCCCCCGTCCGCGATGCATTTCGCTGCCGCGAAGCCGTCCCCAAGTCCTCCACCAGATGTGACGGAATCTCCTCCAGAAATCTCGACGGAATACTAGCCTCAGGCATATCCGTCCCATATCGCCGCCGATACACCGCGCGAGTAAGAACCAAAGTGTCCATTGCCCGCGTCATCCCCACATAACACAATCGCCGCTCTTCCTCGACGTCATCCGGATGCAAGAACGTTCGCGAATGTGGAAACAAGCCTTCTTCCAGTCCGCACAGAAATACAAGCGGAAACTCCAATCCCTTCGCGGCGTGCAGCGTCATCAAAGTAATCTGCGATCCCGCATCATAAGAATCCGCGTCGCTGACCAATGCCGCGTGATCCAGGAATTGATCCAGCGTTTCGCCACGGTCCCGCGAATCCATCGCCGCATTCACCAGTTCGCGCAGGTTTTCTATTCGTGAGTGCCCCTCCGGAGTATCTTCTTCTTCGAGCAACTTTATGTAGCCTGTGCGGTCAATAAGAAATTTGAGAATTTCGGCAGTATTCGCAGGCGCCCCATGAGTCCGAAAGCCTTCCGCACCTCCTTCAGAATCAATGGAGCGTCGGGCGTCCTCNNGATAGACGGGCGGGACGCCCGTCACTCCATCGCTTTGTTCCGGATCGAAGGCTTCGAAATTAAACGCCATCGGATCGAACAGAGTTTCGCCAGCCACCTCTTCCACGCGGTCATCGCCCTCTGCTTCCGCCGCCGAAGTCTTCTTCAGGCGTTCCACATACGTCCCTGCCAGCATTGCCCGCGCATCGTCAACCAGGTCCCTGAAGTTTTTCAGCGCCGCCAGCGCGCGCAACGGCAGAAGTTGACGTTGAATCGCTTCGTTAATCGCTCCCCATAATGACAGACCAGTCTCCAGCGCAATGCGCTCCAGCGTTTCCAGAGTCGTCTTCCCAATCCCGCGCACCGGCGTGTTCACGACCCGCAGCAGTGAAATCGTGTCGTCCACGTTGTGGATGACTTTGAGATACGAAATCATGTCCTTGATCTCGGCTCGCTCGTAAAACGAAAAGCCGCCCACTACGTGATATTTCATCTGATACCGTCGCATTGCCTCTTCAAAAAGGCGCGATTGAGAATTCGTTCGATAGAGGACAGCGACTCGCGCATTCTCGCCCTGCTCGATCGATTCCCGAAGAAATTTAGAAATTCTGTCGGCCACAAATAAGGCTTCGTTCTCGCCATCTGGAGCCTCGTAGTATCCGATCTGACTGCCTCCCTGCCGGGAGGTCCAGAGATTCTTCCCCTTGCGCTGCACGTTATTCGAGACCACCGCCGAAGCTCCCTGCAAAATGTTCTGCGTCGAGCGGTAATTCTGTTCCAGACGCACGATCTTTGCCTCGGGAAAATCTTTTTCAAATTCCAGAATGTTGCGAATATCCGCTCCTCGCCATGAATATATGGATTGATCCTCATCTCCGACCGCGCAAACATTGTGCCGGGACCCTGCCAGCAGTCGCATCAATTCATATTGCGGGCGGTTCGTATCCTGATACTCATCCACCAATATGTATTGAAATCGCCGGTTGTAATGTTCGCGAACTACGCCCGCTGCCCGCAGCAATCGCACCGCCTCAAGCAGCAGGTCGTCGAAGTCGAACGCATTTGCCTTCGCCAATTCCTTGCGATACTCCGCGTAAATCTGCGCTACTCGTTCGGTCTTGGGATCGGCCGATTGCAGATAGACTTCCTGCGGATCGAGCATATGATTCTTCGCATGCGAAATGTGCGCCAAGACCGACCTTGGCGTCGTCTGCTTATCGTCAATTCCAAGCCGCCGCATCACCGACCGCACCAGTTGCTGCTGGTCGGACTCGTCATAAATGACAAAATTCTTCGTATATCCAATGGGAGGATTGCCCGGAACGGCCGAAGGAATTCGCAGCGCTTCAATATCGCGCCGCAACATCCGCACGCAAAAAGAATGAAAGGTCGCAAGAACAGGCTTTGCAATAGAAAGGCCGCCGACGAGTTTCTCGACCCGCTCCGCCATCTCTGACGCAGCTTTATTCGTAAAAGTCATCGCCAGAATGGATTCCGGCATCGCCCCCAGGTTCTCGATCAAATGGGCGATGCGATAGGTGATGACGCGCGTCTTTCCGCTGCCCGCGCCGGCGAGAATAAGCACCGGCCCTTCCGTCGTTTCTACAGCCTCGCGCTGTTGCGGATTCAGTTGATCTAGGAAAGACAAAATAAAGTTCTCGAGTGATTGAGCATCTCAATGATATCCCAGCCCACGAGGCCCACATAGGGACAGCCGGGCCCGGCGGCCCAGGAGACAATGCCAGCGCCGGATCGGACATCAAAGCCGGCAGCCGATACAAAACACCCTGTTAACCATAGTTTACTAATTCATGTATACTGACACTAATGCTCGCGAATCGCCCTGCGCGTCTCGAGCCCTAACGAATCATGATGACGGCGGGCGATCAGGCATGGAGAATTAGCGCAGCCAGTCCCAGCCTGCCTGAGATTCATCGCAGCCTGCGCGTCCCCCGCTCCTCCTCCTTCTTTCGCACATTGCTCGCCTTCGCCGGACCTGGCTTCCTCATAGCTGTCGGCTACATGGACCCCGGCAACTGGGCAACCGACCTCGCGGGGGGATCTCAATATAACTACGCTCTGCTATCGGTCATCATGCTGTCCAATTTCATGGCTATCCTGCTTCAGACCTTGGCCATAAAGCTGGGAGTCGTCACCGAGCGGGATCTGGCGCAAGCCTGCCGCGACCATTACAGTCGCGCATCCGCGTTCTTCTTGTGGGGTATCGCTGAAATCGCCATCGCCGCTTGCGATCTCGCTGAGGTAATCGGTTCAGCCATTGCCTTGAATTTGTTGTTCCACATTCCGTTGTTACTCGGCGTTTGTCTGACCGCGCTCGACGTGCTCGTGATTTTATTCCTTCAACAAAAGGGCTTTCGCTTTCTTGAAGCCCTCGTAATTTCTCTGATCGGCACAATAAGTTTTTGCTTTCTGCTGGAAGTTGCATTCTCGCATCCCAGTCTCCTGGGCCTGGCCCATGGATTGTTTGTACCCTCGCCGCAAATTCTGCACGATCGCAGGATGTTGTACATCGCCATTGGAATTCTGGGCGCAACTGTCATGCCGCACAATCTCTATCTGCATTCGGCAATTGTTCAGACCCGCGATTACGAACGCACTCCCCGCGGGAAACGGGAAGCGATTCGCTTTTGCACTATTGATTCAACCTTCGCGCTTTGTCTTGCGCTTTTCGTGAACGCCGCCATTTTGGTCGTCTCCGCTGCAACGTTCTACCGCAATGGATATCACCAGGTCGCGGAAATCCAGGACGCTTACAAACTGCTGTCGCCAATACTCGGAATCACCGGCGCAAGCACCGTATTTGCGCTGGCATTGCTGGCGTCCGGACAGAATTCAACTCTAACTGGGACCCTGGCAGGACAGGTCGTCATGGAAGGATTTCTGAATATTCGGTTGCGCCCCTGGTTGCGGCGGCTGATCACTCGTGGTCTCGCCATCGTCCCGGCAATTGTCGTCACGGCATTTTGGGGAGAAAGAGGAACCGCAAATCTTCTGGTTCTCAGCCAGGTGGTACTCAGCATGCAACTCAGCTTCGCAGTCGTCCCGCTTGTTTTGTTTACCAGCGACAAGCGCAAGATGGGAGAATTTGTGAATGCTCCATGGTTGAAAGCATTATCCTGGACGACTGCCATCGTAATCGCAGTGCTGAATCTATGGCTGTTGGTTCAAGCCATCCGAACATGAGAGTTTTCTCATCTGTCATTTCGCGTGACCTACCAAAGCTGTGGCATGTTATGTATCATCCAGTCAGCATCAGGAGGTTCCAATGGATTTCAAGAAAGCAACCGCTGTCATGGCCGGGTCATTGTTGACGCTTGCCCTGTCCCTGCCGGTAATCGCGCAGGACACCACGCAATCCACAACCACCACGACCACTCAGCCCGCTCAAACGGAAAGCACTACCACAACTACAAATCCGTCGTCAGAGCCGCAGAGCCAAACTACACAGACCACCGAAAGCACAACGAAGTACAAGCACCATCACAAGAAGGTGAAGAAAGAAAAACAAACAACCACCACGACCACCACGCCGGCGCAGCCAGAGAGCCAATCAACAACGACGACGACCACAACGCCGCCCCAGTAGGCATTAAAACTATGTCGCGCCACCGGTCAGTCCTATGGTGGCGCGTTATCTTCAGAGAATGCCGCGATCACAACCCCCGCAATAACCGGGAACAGCGAACTAGAAACTGAAAACTGGGATTTCATAGATCCCCGTGAAAAGATCCCCGTGAGAAACGACGAGTCGCGATTTTGCTATTGAGATTGCCCGATCGCTGCGGGCCCTTGGGTCCGATATATTGGAATCATAGACTCAGGGGGCACCGGTCGCCGCAGTCACTTCTTCAACCACCCTTGGAACTCCAGCCAATCGGCGAACCTGTCAATCCAATGATCTGTCGGGAGGTTCTGCTTTCGCATTCCGAAGCCATGGCCGCCTTTTGCGTAGATGTGAAGTTCGGCGGATTTGTGGGCGCCCATCCACTTCTCGTACAGGAGAATGCTTGTCGGCACGAGGCCGAGCGAATCGTCGGTCGCAGCCGCAATAAACATGGGGGGCGCGTCCGCTGGAACGGTGGCATCCTTAAAATCCTCCCCGCCCGCATAGATCGGGGCTACGAAGGCGGGCCGGCCTTCAGGCAGGTAATGGAAAGCAACGTCGGCGGTGACCGCTCCACCAGCAGAGAACCCGATAATGCCGACGCGGTCGGGGGAAACTCCCCATTCCGACGCGTGCTGCCGAACGTAAGTGACGGCCGCTAAACCATCGGCGTCGGCCAGGGGAATGACCTTTCCTACCGTCTCATGAAATTTCTGCCTGTCTGCAACCAGAGCGGTAAATTCCTGTGTTGCATCCTCGCCAGTGTGCGCGAGGCGGTACTTCAACACAAAGGCCGTCACGCCTTTCGCGGCCAAGTACTTGGCGACATCGTTGCCCTCGCTGTTGATAGAGAGAGCCATAAAACCGCCGCCCGGGCAAATCACCAGTGCGGTGCCATTTCTCAACTCCGGAGAAGGCTTGAAAACCGTCAGGCTCGGCTTGGTCACGTTGGCGACGACTTCCGTGTTCCAGATTTTCGAGAAGTACTCTTTCTCCGGATAATTTTCCCGAGTCGAGTTAGGGCCTGTGCTGGTGGGGAGAGGAATGACATCCTGGGCGGCTCCGAGCGTCGCCAGGAGCACCACTACGCAAAGGATTCGAATGAATGTTTTCATGGCTGCATAGTCTAGCAGGACGGCAATCCGGGGGCAGGGTAATCTGGTGACAGACGGGTGAACTGCACCCCAATTCTTCGGTCCCCAACTTCCCATAAGTGTGACCGCGATGGTCGCGCGGAGAGCGCTCATTTTTCCAGCAAAACCTGCCGGGTGCCCA